>JAHFFF010000139.1 GCA_023248095.1 Candidatus Omnitrophota bacterium
GAATACGGTGACAATTTTCCGGTGCCGACAGGGAGCTGGAATCCGGCCGAGCCTTGGCGATTTCCAAAACATGAAATCTTGTCCTCAAGGCCTAGTCTGTTCAGCTCTGTTCTTCCATGGGTTACCCTGGGATTGGGAGTTACCCTGGGGATCCTCTGGATGAGCTCAAGGCCCAGGACACCGATGCCGGGGAAGGAAATGGGTCAGGAGGAGATCATCCAATCCTTACCCATTCCTTCCAAGGTTTCGCCGGGGGTTCCTTCGGGGTCTAAGCCCAAGCGGATCAAAAACCGGAGTCATCTGGCCTAACCATAGGAGGTGGGTGGGTGCGTTTAAATACACCCTACTATCCAATCCCGGGTTCCCAGCCGGAGGGAACCTTTGGAGCAATCTTGGAGATGCTCCTGAGGGCACGGTTGGATTTGCAGATGGATTCCAACATCCAGCTGTATGACGAGGATGTCAATGCCTACCTCGGCGGCGTTTTGGTGTCCTACATTGACCCAAAGTACCTGCTGGCAATTTCCGAGGTCCTTTCAAAGTATGACGTGGATGTTTACCAAGCGGTTGTCCGAGCAGGGGTTGATCGCGTTCAGACGTACCGGATCTACAAGATCAATGCCGATGATCTTCTTGTTTCCCTGGGGATCTTTTGTCGGCTTTGGCAAGAACAGAAATCGGAGGTGATTCGGATCAAGCGATACTACACCTGCGCCTCCGAATGTCAGAAGAGGATTTACGGCAAGTCAACGGCGGTGGCTGAGATTCAAGCCAAACTGGCGGAAGGGACCGAAAGGTACCTGGCGATTCTGTCTCAGGCTAGAAAGGATTACCTGCGCTTTATGGAGCAGATTGGCTCAGAGCAATTGACCGACCTGGCCCAGCGCGTTGAGAGGGAGTTTCCCATTCGGAAAAAACAAGACGAGTTGTTGGATGCCTACTCGGCTTGGGTGAAGCAGCCGGAAGATCTGGAGGCTCGCCAACGATTGCTTCGGGTTGCTGAGGAACTCAAACAGGTGGATCCTACCTTCCAGCTCGACACCATTCTCTCGCAGTTAAATTTCCCACCTCCCTTGACACCCTGACTTTCTGCAAGGTATACTTAGATAACAGTTCCCTCCAAAGAGTGTAACTGAGATTCCTATCAACCGGGTTAATTGGGTAGATGTTCTCGCCGTAATCCTTTTGTTCAGAATGGGTTACATCGGTTTTAGGCTAGGACTTTGTTATGAGCTTGTAAAACTAAGCGGCTTGGTCTCGGGGTTTTTTGTCAGCTTTCGGTACTATCAGGGATTTGGAGATATTTTGGCTAAGCGGACATTCCTTCGGCCGGAATGGTCTGCGGCCCTGGCCATGGTGGTCCTTGTGGCGGTGACCTATTTTGCAGTCACCTGGGTTCTCCGGTTCCTGGAGCGTTTGGTGAAGGTGACCTTTGAGGAAAGGCTGAACCAGGTGGGAGGTTTGGTAGTTGGTTTGCTGCGGGGCATGCTCGTTACCAGCGTCATCTTGGTGGTCTGCCAGCAGCTTCCTTCACCCACCATGCAGGAGTCGATCATGGAGCACTCCTTGAGTGGTGGGATGATATCCAGGAGGGCGCCGGCGGTTTACGACATGCTGAGAGCCCTACCGGGTCGACTGTTGGCGAAGGCAGAGCGTTCATGATCCCTGATCGGACATTGCAGGAGATCCAGGAGCGCCTGAACATCGTCGATGTGATCGGCGGGTACATCTCTCTGAGGAAGTCGGGCCAGAACTTTAAGGCGCTTTGCCCGTTTCATCCGGAGAAGACGCCCTCCTTTGTAGTCTATACCGACAAGCAGTTTTTCATCTGCTACGGTTGCGGAGCCGGCGGGGATGGGATCACCTTCGTGATGAAGCATGAGCATCTGGAGTTTCCTGAAGCGGTGGAGGTGCTGGCCCAGAAGGCGGGGGTGATGATTCCGCAGGGGACAGGGGACAACTCCTCCGCGGCGGAGAGCTCGCTGTTGTATCGCGTTCATGAGTCGGCGGCCCGGTTTTACCACGAGTTGCTCAGCCAGTCTGCGGAGGCGCAGGTCGCCAGGGAGTATCTGAGTAAGCGTGGTTTGGAATCGGCCACCTGGCAGACGTTCCTGCTGGGCTACGCGCCCCAGCGATGGGATGGCTTGCTCTCCTATGCAAAGGCTGAGGGATACACGCCTCAGCTTTTGGAGCGCGCGGGCCTCGCGATTCGGCGGGAACGCGGGGAGGGTTGGTACGATCGCTTCCGGGGTCGGGCGCTGTTCCCTATATGGGATGCGCGGGGACGTGTGATCGCCTTTGGCGGCCGGTTGATGGAGGAAGCCCCCGAGGGGCCGAAATACCTGAATTCGCCCGAGACGGAGCTTTACGTGAAGGGCAAGGTCCTGTATGGCCTGCACCTGGCTGTTCCGCACATCCGGGAACAGGATTTCTGCATCGTGGTCGAGGGCTATATGGATATGGTGACCCCCTACCAGCATGGAATCCGGAATGTGGTCGCATCCATGGGCACCAGCCTCACGGAGGCGCAGGTCCGGCTGATCCGGCGCCACACGCGGCACGTCGTGATTGTGTACGACGGCGACTATGCCGGCCAGGCGGCGACGTTACGAGGGTTGGATCTGTTCTTGGAGGCTGAGATGCGAGTTAAGGTGGCGGTTCTCCCAAACGGGACCGATCCGGATTCGCTGATTCGGCATCACGGGGTGGAGGCCTTCACCGGCGTCCTTCGGGAATGCAAGGAGCTTTTCGATTACAAGTTGGGATTGTTGACGCGGCAGTTTGATCCGAGACAGATGGAAGGCCGGATTGAGATTTGTCAGGAGATGTTGCCGACCATCAAACGGGTTCCCAATGCCATTCAGCGGGGCGACTACGTGCGGCGCCTGGCGGAGATTCTTGGAATTTCCGAGGGCCTGCTTTGGACTGAACTGAACAGGGTCCGGCTTCAGTCTTCGTCCTCCTGGCGGCCTGCGGCAATTGCCGATTCGTCCGCAGCGATGCAGGAACCGGCCATGAGCGCTGAGGAGCTTCTGGCGGGGCTCCTCCTCGAAGATCCAAGTCGTGCGGAACAGTTGGAAGGTCGCCTTGAGTCGGAGGATCTTCGAGATCCACAGGTGCGGCGGCTGGCGGATTGGATGCTGACGCGTTGGCGAAGCGGCTCCGGGCCAAAGGACTACCGGGAGTTTTTGAACGACCTTCCACGGGGTTCTGGAGAATGGGAGAATCGACTGGCCCGATGGCTTGCAGCGGCGGATACCGTTGAGGAGAAGGATCGGGTTTGGGAGGAGTTGCTGGACCGGATTCATACAAACCTTCAGCGCGCCTCCCTGGAAACCTTAAGGGCTTCCATCCGCCAAGCGGAAGAGGCTGGAGATGAGGGCAAGACATCGCGGCTCATCCTGGAATACAGCCGTTTGGTCAAGAGCAATACTGCGAGTGCGAGGAAAACTTAATTGAGAAAAACGAAGATGGTGAAACGATTAGATGAGTTGAAAAAGCTCATTGCCTTGGGCAAGGAGAAGGGGAAGCTCACCTACGAGCAGGTGAACGATATCCTTCCTGAGGAGGTTACCTCGTCGGATGAGATCGATGAGATCTTGACGATTCTTGGCAACGAGAACATCGAGATTGTGGATGCCGAGGAGGAGAAGCCGGACTCTGCCAAGGAGGATCGGGAGGAAGCGGAGTCTCCGGAGGGGCAGCCCCACCAGGCGGAGGCTCAGGAGGAAAGGGCGGAAGAGAAGGCCGAGGAAGAAGCGGAGGAGCTGCGCTCCGAACCGGTCGATGACCCCGTCCGAATGTACCTGCGACAGATGGGTCAGATCCCGCTTCTTTCACGGGAAAATGAGCTGCGCCTGGCGAAGGAGATCAAGGAGGCGGAGATCCGGTTCCGGGGGGTTGTTTTCTCCTCCCGTTTTGCCAGCCAGGAACTCCTGAATCTGATTGAGCGGATGAAGACGAAGAAGCTCAATCCGGAGGAATATGTTACGGAGGATTTCCGACGCAAGGAGCGCTTATTGCCCAAGCTGCTTAAGCTCAGCCTCAAGATGCGTGCCACTCGTTCGCAGGACAAGAAGCTTCAATACATCCTGCAGATGCGTCTCATGAGCCCGGTGGTGGAAGACATCACCAAGAGATTGCGGTCGAACATTGCGGAGCTGAATCGGCTAGAGCGGGAGATGGAGCGGGTCCGAACCAGCCGGAAGGCCGGATGGAAGACCAAGCTGACGGAGCTGAAGAAGAAATTTACGGCCGTCGAACGGCTTCTGGACCAGCCCAGAAAGGAGCTGGAGGAGCTGTTGATTCAGCTCAAACGCAGGGAGGTTGTTTACACCAAGACTAAGAAGTCCCTGGTGGAGGCAAACCTGCGCCTGGTTGTTTCCATCGCAAAGAAATACACAAACCGCGGACTCTCCTTCCTGGATTTGATTCAAGAGGGGAACATTGGGCTGATGAAGGCGGTCGACAAGTTTGAGTATGAACGGGGGTACAAGTTCTCCACGTATGCCACCTGGTGGATCCGGCAGGCCATTACCCGGGCTATCGCCGATCAGGCTCGGACCATTCGGATCCCGGTTCACATGACGGAGACGATCAACAAATTGATTCGGGTCTCGCGCCAGCTGGTTCAGGAGAATGGAAAGGAGCCTACGCCCGAGGAGATTGCGGCGGAGATGCGGATGCCGGTAGAGAAGGTCCGCGGCATCCTGAAGATTGCTCAAGAGCCGATCTCCCTGCAGACGCCGATCGGTGACGATGGAGATACCCATTTTGGAGACTTCATTGAAGATAAGAGGGCCATCTCACCGGCCAATGCCACGGCCTACTCCATGCTTAAGGAGCAGATGGAATCGGTGCTGGATA
>JAHFFF010000006.1 GCA_023248095.1 Candidatus Omnitrophota bacterium
AGCTTTTCCTCAAGGGCACGAAATGCCTGACGCAGAAGTTTCCCTTTCAGCTCCGAGGTTATGGCCCGGGTCAGCATGGGCAGGCGCGCGTGAAATTGTCCGATTATGGGCTGCAGCTGCGGGAAAAACAGAAGGTCAAAAGGATGTACGGTCTTCTGGAGAAGCAGTTCCGAAAGACGTTCGATCAAGCCTCTCGCGCCAAGGGGGTGACGGGGGAAAAGCTCCTGGAGCTGTTGGAGCGGCGTTTGGATAATGTGGTTTTCCGGCTGGGTTTTGCAACCTCTCGCAGCCAGGCTCGGCAGATGGTTCGGCACCGGCATATTCAGGTAGGTGATCAGCGCGTTACCGTCCCTTCCTTTACGGTCAAGCCGGGCGTGACCGTTCGGTGTGTGGGCTCGGAGAAATTCTTAGGTCTGCTGAAGGAGATCCGTGAGGTGACTAAGGAACGCCCGCTGTCGGGCTGGCTGGATCGCCATCCGGAGGAGCCCTTTGGGACCGTGGTGGGAACCCCGAAGCGGGAGGATGTTCAATTCCCGATTCAAGAGTCTTTGATCGTCGAGTTGTACTCGAAGTAACGAGGAGGAGACAGGACATGGGCATTGCTTGGAAAGATTTTGAAATGCCGTCGCGCGTGGAGGTGGAGGAGGGTTCTTATACTCCGACGTACGGCAAGTTCATCGCGGAACCTTTTGAGCGGGGATACGGGACGACGATTGGAAACGCGCTGCGGCGCGTGCTTTTATCCTCCCTGGAAGGGGCAGCGATCACGTCGATTAAATTGGACGGGGTTCTTCATGAGTTCTCGAGCGTCCCCGGTGTGGTGGAGGATGTGGCGGAGATCGTCATGAACGTGAAGCAGGTGGTTCTGAGGTCTCATGCCCGCTCTCCCAAGACGTTGGTCATCAGCCAGGAGAAGAAGGGGGTGGTGACGGCGGCTCAGATCTCCGCCGATGAGACCGTGGAGATCTTGAACCCCGATCTTCACATCGCGACGTTGACCAAGCCGAGCAAGTTTCATGTCGAGCTGGAGATGGGGATCGGCCGGGGCTACGTCCCCGCCGAGCGTAATCGAAAGGAGTCGCAGCCGATCGGGGTCATACCGGTGGACTCCTTCTTCTCTCCCGTCCAGAGGGTCAATTTCACCGTCGAGAATACCCGCGTGGGGCAGATGACCGATTACGATCGGCTCATCCTGGAGATTTGGACCAACGGGGCGATGAATCCCAAGGAGGCGCTCCTGACCGCGGCCCACATCTTCCAAAAGCACCTGGAGATCTTTACCGCTTTTGGAGAATTACCGGCGGAGGAGGGAGCAGAGGAAGAGCAATCGCTTTCCTCCGAGGCCTTGGAAAAGCTGCGGATGCCGGTCAGCGAGCTGGAGTTGTCGGTTCGGTCGGCCAACTGCCTCCGGGAGGCTAAGATCAAGACCATCGCGGAGCTTGTCCAGAAGGACGAGGGGGAGATGCTGAAGTACCGGAATTTCGGGAAGAAATCCCTCGCAGAGATCAACGAGATACTCCAGGGGATGGGCCTGTCGTTCGGCATGAAGCTGGACCGGCGACTCCTGGATCAGATTTCAGTTTAAAGGGGCTACCACCCTATGGCGCATGCAGTTCATAGCAGGGATCTGGGGCGAAATCGAAGCTGGCGCAAAGCGACGGTGCAAAGCCTTTCCCAGGCCCTTCTGAAGTACGAGAGGATTAATACAACCCGGGCCAAGGCGCGGGAGGCGCAGCGTTCGGTGGAGCGATTGATCACCTTGGGCAAGGAAGGGACTCTGTCGGCCCGGCGCCATGCCGCGGGTTTGCTGAACGATCCTCAACTGGTGCGCCGTCTCTTCTTGGAGATTGCCCCTCGTTTCCAAAACCGCGCCGGAGGGTACACGCGAGTCTTGCACAACGGCTATCGGGCGGGGGATAGCGCTGAGATGGCGGTGATCGAGTTGGTCGAGTTGGCGCCGGAGCAGAAGGCTGAGCCCAAAGGGAAAGAGAAGAAGGAAAAGAAACTCAAGCCTGCGGGGAAGGAAAAGGAAGAGAAACCGGCGGAGAAGCCGCCAAAGAAGGAACCGGCGGCCGAGACGAAACCCGAGACTGAACCTGCAACACCGCCCAAGGCCAAGACATCTGAGCCTCAAGAAAGGCCAAAGGGTTTTGTAGACGGCCTTAGAAAATTCTTTAAGCGCCGGGACAACCCCTAGCAGTTCCCAACATGCTCACCCAGCGTATTCAAGCGGTGCAGAGTTCCCCCACGCTGCGTTTCACCGCTCTGGCCAAACAGCTTCAGGCTCAGGGGAAGAAGGTCATCAATCTGGCGGCCGGTGAGCCGGATTTCGATACCCCCGAGCCGATCAAGGCGGCTGCCATTCGTGCCATCCAGGAAGGGTTCACCAAGTACACCCCCACCACCGGTATCCCGGAATTGAAGGCGGCCATCGTTTCCGCGCTGGCCCGAGACCGAGGGCTCACCTACCGGCCGGAACAGATTGCGGTGACCTGCGGCGCCAAGCAGGCCCTGTTCAATCTCCTTCAGGTCTTGGTCCAGGCGGGAGACGAGGTTCTGATCCCCTCCCCTTACTGGGTCAGTTACCCGGAGATGGTTCGATTGGCTGCAGCGACCCCGGTGGAGATTCGGATGGATCCCAAGAACGGATTCCGCCTGGATCCAAAGGCCGTGGAGCGGGGCTGCAATTCCAAAACCCGATGCCTGATCTTGAACAGCCCTTCCAATCCGACCGGCGCGGTCCTCGACGAAAATCGCTTGAAGGCCATCGCCCAGATCGCGAAGGCCCATTCCCTGTGGATCATCAGCGACGAGATCTACGCCCAACTGGCCTACGGAACGAAGGCCCCTTCCATTGCGGCCGTTGCTCCGGATGTGGCATCGCGAACGCTGGTGGTGGATGGCGTCTCCAAGGCCTATGCGATGACCGGTTGGCGGATCGGGTATCTGGCGGGTCCCACGGAGGTGGTGGAGGCGGCCGGTAGGCTTCAGGATCATTCCACCTCGAACCCCACCTCGATCAGCCAGCGTGCGGCACTGGCCGCCTTGACGGGAGATCCCGCGTCTATCCGGCAGATGGTTCAGGAGTTCGGTCAACGCAGGGATCTTTTGGTGCGGCGCTTAGCCGCAGTCCCAAAGATCTCTTTTGTGGAGCCGGAAGGGGCCTTCTACTGCTTCGTGGACATCTCCGCGACCGGTCTTCGATCGGCGGCCTTCTCGGAGCGGCTCCTGCAGGAGGCGCTGGTAGCCAGCATCCCCGGCGAGGGGTTCGGCTGGGACAGCCATGTCCGTCTGAGTTTTGCCATCGGCCGGCAGGCCTTGGAGGAAGGGTTAACGCGGTTCGAAACCTTCATACGGAGTCTTTGAGGAAAAGATGAAGCACCGAGTGACGTTGATTCCTGGCGATGGGATTGGGCCGGAGGTGGCCGGCGCGGCGCAGGCCTGCATCGATGCGACGGGGGTTTCCATCGAGTGGTCGGTTCATGCGGCCGGGGAAGGGGCCATCCCGAAATTCGGCTCCCCTCTGCCGGAGGTGGTCCTGGATTCGATTCGGCGGGACCGAGTGGCCTTGAAGGGGCCCATCACCACGCCGATCGGCAAGGGAATCCGCTCAGTCAATGTGGCGTTGCGCCATGCGTTGGACCTGTATGCCTGCGTCCGGCCGGCGAAGCTGTATCCTGGTGTGCCCGCTCACTACAAGAAGGTGGATTTGGTGATCATCCGGGAGAACTCGGAGGATCTCTACGCGGGGATCGAATACGACGATGGAACGCCGGAGGTCAAGGAGCTCATCCAATGGGTCAGGGCCCATGGCGGCAAGGCAATCCGGCCTGACGCGGCCATCTCTTTGAAGCCGATCTCGGCGACCGCATCGGAGCGGATTGTCCGCTTTGCGTTTGAATATGCGCTTACGCATGGCCGCAGGAAGGTGACCGCGGTTCACAAGGCCAACATCATGAAGTTTTCCGACGGCCTTTTCCTGGAGGTGGCCCAGCGTGTGGCTGCGGAATATGAGGGAAGGGTACTGTTCGAGGACCGACTGGTGGATAACCTCTGCATGCAGCTGGTGCAAAGGCCGGAGACGTTCGATCTGCTGGTGTTGCCCAACCTGTACGGGGACATCATCTCCGATCTTTGCGCGGGGCTCATCGGGGGTCTTGGGGTAGCGCCCGGGGCGAACATCGGGGAGCAGGCGGCTGTCTTTGAGCCGGTTCATGGTTCTGCGCCCAAGTATCAGGGCCAGAACAAGGTCAACCCGGTGGCGACTATCCTCTCGGGTGTTCTGATGCTGCGTCACTTGAAGGAGGATGCGGCTGCCGATCGGCTGGAGCGGGCGGTAGCGGAGGTTTTGCAGGAGGGTCGCTTCGTAACGTACGACCTCAAGACCGATCGTAAGGATACCTCCAGCGTGGGTACGCAAGAGATGGCGCAGGCCATCATCAATAAACTTAAGAAGATCCCTGTTCCTGCATAGACCGTGTTTCCTGTCTGGTTGAGGCGGTCGCTGACGGTTCACGGCCAGTGGGATCAGGCGAAGAGCCTGGTCGATGAGCTGCGGCTTCACACCGTTTGCCAGGAGGCCAAGTGCCCGAACCTCGGGGAATGCTGGAGTCACGGCAACGTCAGCTTCATGATCTTGGGAGATCATTGCACCCGCCGGTGCTCCTTCTGTGCGGTTCACACGGGGCGGCCGGGAGCCGTGGACCAGGAGGAGCCGGAGCGCCTGGCCGAGGCGGTCATGCGTTTGAGGCTCAGGTATGTGGTGGTCACCTCCGTCGCCCGGGATGATCTGCAGGATGAGGGGGCGGGCCATTTCGCGCAATGCATCCGTGCGATCAAGGGCCGGCTGCCTGAAGTCCAGGTGGAGGTGTTGACCCCCGACTTCCATGCCCGGCAGGAGCTGATTCAGGGTGTTGCTCAAGCAGGGCCGGAAGTTTACAATCACAACATCGAGACGGTGCCTCGCCTATCTCGAGAGATACGGCCGCAGGCAAGTTACGAACGCTCCCTTCAGGTCTTGCGTTTGGCGAAAGGCCTGGGCCGGACCGGGATGAAGACGAAGAGCGGTTTCATGGTTGGTTTGGGAGAGAGGGCGAAGGAGGTTCGCCAGGCCATGACCGACCTGCGTGAGGCAGGATGTGATATCCTGACGATCGGCCAGTACCTTCAGCCGACATCGGGGCATCGCAGGGTCAGCGAGTTTGTTCCGCCCGAACAGTTTGCCGTGTACCGTCGCTGGGGGCAGGAGCTGGGCTTTTCTTTTGTGGGCAGTGCCCCTTACGTGCGTTCTTCTTACAACGCCTTTGAGGCGCTACAGCAGAATGGAGGATAAGAAGCAGCAGATGCAAGAAGCGAATCGGATGAAGCGCCTGCCTCAGTACCTGTTCACCATCATGGACAATCTGAAGCAGCAGGCCCAGGCTCAAGGCAAGGAGTTGATCGACCTGGGAATGGGAAACCCGGATCTCCCCAGCCCCCCTCACGTGGTGGAGGAGCTGATCCGGGCGGCCAGGGATTCGGAGAACCATCGCTACTCCCGCCCTTACGGGGATGTCGAGAAGAGATTCCGCAAGGCGATCGCCCAGTGGTACGACCAGCGGTTCGGCGTGCATCTCGATCCGGAAACCGAGGTGTTGCCTCTGATCGGTTCGAAGGAAGGGATCGCGCATCTCTCCTTGGCCTTCCTGAACAACGACGACATCGGGATGGTGACCAGCCCCACCTATCCGGTTCATGCCAACGGGGTCATCATGGCGGGAGGGATTCTCTACAACATCCCGATTGGGCCGGAGAACAACTTCCGCCCGAATCTGAAGGCCCTCAGCAAGGAAGTGGTCCGGATGACGAAGATCCTGATCGTCAGTTATCCGCACAACCCCACGACGGCCTGCGTGGATCTGGATTTTTACAAGGAGCTGGTCGCCTGGGGCAAGGGCAAGGAGATCATCCTCTGCTCGGATCTGGCCTATTCCGACATCGTCTACGACGGATACAAGGCCCCCAGCCTTTTCCAGGCCAAGGGTGCCCGGGATGCCTACTGCGTTGAGTTCCACACCTGCTCCAAGAGCTACAACATGGCCGGCTGGAGAATCGGCTGGGCGGTGGGGCATCCGGAGATCCTGCGCTCCTTGGCGAAGACCAAGTCCTACATCGATTTTGGGATCTTCCGAGTGGTTCAAGAGGCAGCCATCCAGGCCCTGATCGGACCGCAGGAGTTTGTCCACCAACTGGTGGAGACGTACAAGAAACGGCGGGATCTCTTTGTCAGCGGCATGCAGGCGATCGGCTGGAACGTTCCTTGCCCTAAGGCCACCTTCTACATCTGGGCCCACATCCCCCCCAAGTTCAGGGCGCTGACCTCGCTGGAGTTTTCCAAGCTGCTCGTGAGCGAGGCCGGCGTGGTGACGGCGCCGGGAACCGGTTTTGGGGAATACGGAGAGGGATTCATCCGGTTTGCCTTGGTGGAGCCGGAGGATCGGCTCAAGATTGCCTTGGAGCGGATCAAGAAGGTCCTCGCCATCTCCGGGTGATACCTCACCCGATGCGACAACGAATCCTCCTGATGTACATCACGGCCCGTTCAGGCCATTACCAGGCTGCTCGGGCTGTAGAGCAGGTGATTAATCGCCTCAATCCTCGCGCGCAGATCCTCACCATCGATGCCTTCCAGTACCTGAACCCTATCCTGGCACGAATGGTCGACCGGATGTACCTTTCGGTCATCCAGAAGGCGCCGGAGCTGTGGGATTATCTCTATGACAACCCCAAGGTGGTGGAGCGCTCCGAGCGGTTCCGAAAGCTGCTCCACCGTTATGACTCTCCGCGCCTGAAGGGGCTGTTGGAGGAGTTCAGGCCGGAGGCCATCGCCTGCACGCAGGCCTTTCCCTGCGGACTGGTTGCGGACTACAAGCGTGAGAATGGAACGCGCACCCCGCTGTACGGCATCCTGACCGACTTCACCCCGCATGCCTACTGGGTTCACGAGCGGGTCGATGGCTACGTGGTCCCCGCAGAGGAGACCGGGCGCTGGCTGATCGATCGAAGGATCGATCCCAAGAGGGTCTACGCTGTGGGCATTCCCATCGATTCCTCCTTTGCAGGATCCCCCGATCTCAACGTGGTCCGCAGGCGTCTCCAGATTGCTTCGGGTATTCCGGTGATCCTGCTGATGGGAGGGGGGCAGGGATTGGGGCCGATCCTAGAAGCGGTGAGTGCGTTGGATCAGGTCAACAGGAATTTCCAACTCCTGGTGGTGACGGGCAGCAATGAGACCCTCTACCACCGGCTGATCCGGCGTGCCCCGAGTTTCAAGCACCCGCTGCAGGTCTTTGGACACGTCGATTTCGTGGCGGATCTGATGAGTGTGGCCTCGCTCATTGTGACCAAGACGGGAGGATTGACTACCTCGGAGGCGTTGGCGAAGGGGCTGCCCATCGTTGCGCTCAATCCCATCCCGGGCCAGGAGATCAAGAATGCCCACTTCTTGGTTCAGGAGAAGGCGGCTCGCTTGGTGAAGGAATCCGATCAGCTGCCTCATGTGGTTCAGCAATTGTTGGATGACCCCGAGGCGCTCAGGGTCATGGCAGCCCAGTCTCGACGCTTAGGAAAGCCGCAGGCGGCAGTCGACACGGCGAAGCTGGTTTTAGGAGTTTAGCGGCGGAATGCTCTTTTACACGTTGTACCTGGCCGGATACTTCGGCTGCCTCCTCTGCCCTCGCCGGTTCTGTTACTGGGTTGCCTGCCGCCTGGCGGACCTGTACAGCTGGCGCGCCGTGCAGGATCGAGAATCCGTCCGCCGGAACCTGATGGCCGTGTTGGGGACGGATCGGGTCTCTGAGGGCCAAGTGCGCAGCGTCTTCCGGCATTTTGCGATGTACCTGGTGGACTTTTTCCGATTTACCCGGTTGACGCCGGAAAAGGTCCAAAGACTGGTTCGTGTAGAGGGGCTGGACAATATGAAACAAGCGCTGCAGATGGGGCGGGGAGTCATTGGGCTGACCGCGCATCTGGGCAACTATGAACTGGCCGGTGCCGTCTTGGCCTTGCTCGGCCTTCCCGTATACGCACTCGTTTTCACCCATCAGAATCCGTATGTGAATTCCTTTTTTTTCAAGCAAAGGGCAAGGGTGGGGGTCCAAGGCATCCCGGTTCAAAGGAAGAACCAAAGGAATTTATTGGAGGCCTCCTTATCGGCGTTGGGAAAAAACGGAGTGCTGGGCCTGGTCGGGGACCGGGATTTCTTTGAACACGGTTTGGAGCTTCCGATGTTCGGCCACCCCGTGAAGATTCCGAGAGGGCCGGCGGCCTTCAGCCTCCGGACCGGGGCTCCCATTGTGCCCGCGTTTCTGGTTCGGGAACCGGATGGATCGTACCGTTTCGTTGCAGAGTCCCCCATTCATGTTCCGCAGGGGGTTCCCCGCGAGGAGGCGATCCGACAAATCACGCAATCGTGTGTGGAGGTGATGGCCCGCTACATCCGGAGATACCCGACGCAATGGTACATGTTCCAAGAATTCTGGAGACCCGGCCCTGCCATTATCCGATAGGAATCCGCAGCCCAATGCCGTCGTTCTCATCCCAGCCTATCAGGCTGAGAAAACGATAGGATCCCTGGTTCGGGAGGTCCTTGCCCTCGGTTTGCGTGTTGCGGTGGTGGACGATGCCTCCACCGATGGGACCGCGGTGCAGGCACAGGCGGCCGGGGCACAGGTGATCCGGCGCCCTGTGAATGGAGGCAAGGGGGCTGCCCTGCGAGAAGGCTTTTCGGTCATTTGCAGGAGCGGGGTTGATTGGATCGTGACGATGGATGCGGACGGCCAGCACCTCGCCTCCGAGATTCCACTTCTTCTGCAGGAGGCGGTGAGGGGGAGATCAGACATCGTCATCGGCAATCGCATGGAGGATCCCCGCGGGATGCCCTTGGATCGGAGGCTGACCAACCGTTTCATGTCGTGGTTGATTTCACGCTTGGCAGGTCAGCGAGTTCCCGATACCCAATGTGGCTTCCGCGCCATCTCTCGTCGAGTGCTGGAATCGGTGACTCTCGTCTCGGGACATTTTGAGATTGAATCTGAGCTCGTGATC
This sequence comes from Candidatus Omnitrophota bacterium, assembly GCA_023248095.1. Taxonomy (GTDB): domain Bacteria; phylum Omnitrophota; class Gorgyraeia; order 1-14-0-20-64-10; family 1-14-0-20-64-10; genus JAHFFF01. The sequence goes on from JAHFFF010000006.1 coordinate 9,085, forward strand.
CGGGGTGCTCGGGCTGGTTTTCGGATTTCTTCGGTACCCATCAGCTCTGTTTATCAGCAACAGATGAGCTTCATCCGTCCCATTCAGGACACCGTCCGGTTCCTCAAGCTGCTGCGGTCACTTTAGTCGGAGGGAGCAGGGTGTCTGCACAATCCTTTGAGGTTATGCGCAACCGAATGGCGGCTGAGCAACTGTCTGGACGAGGCATCCGGGAGCCGCGGGTTTTGGAAGTGATGAGGAAGGTTCCGCGTCACCTGTTTGTTCCTCCTGAGCATCAGCTCGAAAGTTACGACGATCGGCCGCTCCCCATCGGCTACAATCAAACCATCTCTCAGCCTTACATCGTTGCTCTCATGTTGGAACAACTGCAGCTCCGTCCCGGCTTGAAGATTTTGGAGGTGGGTACCGGGTCAGGCTATCAGGCCGCGCTGCTGGCAGAACTGGGGACGGTCGCTTACTCCATCGAAAGGGTTCCTGAGCTTGCGGAGACGGCTGCGCAAAATTTGAAGGCGGCCGGGATTCAGGGGGTCCGGATCCGTGTGGGGGATGGGTCGAAGGGGTGGCCCGAGGAAGCGCCGTTTGATAGGATTCTGGTGGCAGCTTGCGCTCCGCGTGTGCCGGAGTTTCTTCTGAGCCAACTTGCCAAGGAGGGGTGTTTGGTGATCCCGATCGGCGAGGACTTGAATCAGAAGCTGGTGGTTGTGCAGCGCTCGGAGGGTGGGATGCAAACCAAGGAGGTCTGCGGATGTGTCTTCGTGCCTCTGGTGACTGAATGATTCGGCATCTGATCGATCTGCTTCGAGGCCTTCCACCGGAGGTGGTCACCCTGTTTATCGGAGCGCTTCCAATCGCGGAGCTCAGGGGAGCGATTCCCGCCGGCCTGGGCCTGGGGCTTTCCATGCGGGCGGCCTTCTTTTGGGCCTGCCTAGGGAATATCCTGCCCATCGCACCTACGCTTCTGCTGTTGCAGCCTGTATCGAACTGGCTCCGGCGTTGGCCGCTCTTCAAGCGCTTCTTTGACTGGCTGTTCACTCGGACGGAGAAGAAGGCGGATCTCGTCCGGAAATATGAGGCGCTGGGGCTTGCCCTCTTTGTTGCCGTTCCTCTTCCGATGACCGGGGCGTGGACCGGGTGCATCGCCGCCTCCTTGTTCAAGCTTCCGTTCCGCCTGGCCTTTCTTTCGATCTCAGCCGGGGTGTTGGGTGCCGGTGTTCTCGTCAGCCTCGCCATTCAGGTTGGCCTGAAGATCTTCTATGGGGCGCTGTAAGAAGCAGTATTCAAGGATCCAGTACCTGCAGGAGGCCAAGGGGGGAGGGTCGATGAGCCACGCCGTTACCGAAGGTGTCCTAGTTCAGTACAATCCCTGATGTCAGATCGTCAAGCTACTTCTTCCGCAGCGGTATCCGCACCTAGCAAAAATTTTTGGATTTGTGCGGCGATCTGGCTTCTTGCCTTTACCGTAAGGGTGGTCTTCGTATCGGAAATAAAAGAGATGCCCCTGTTTTATCATCTGGGTGGCGACGCCCTTGAGCATGATCTATGGGCTGGGGAAATCTCCAGGGGAAACTGGCTAGGGAATGAACGCTTTTACGTCGCACCTCTGTACCCCTATTTCTTGGGTCTCCTGTATACCCTCTTCGGACACGATCTTCTTTTGGTGCGCTTCGTGCAGATTGCCTTGGGGGCTACCTCATGTGTGTTCCTCGCCCTTGCCGGGAACGCCCTTTTTTCATGGGGGGTGGGGCTTTTTGCCGGATTCCTTTTGGCCCTCTACCCCATTACCATCTTCTTTGAGGGTTTGATTCAAAAGTCAGTCCTCGAGATCTTCTTTTTAGCCCTTTTGCTTTTCCTTTTGGGCAGAACCCTGCTCAATCCCAAGAAACGAACATGGGTCTTCATAGGTTTGGTGACGGCTTTACTTGCCCTAACTCGAGAAAACGCCTTTATCCTTCCTTGGATCTTTGCTGTGTGGATCTTTGTGCGGTTCCGGACTGCGCCGCTGAAACAACGAGTGGCATGGTGCGGGGCGTTGCTGATTGGGTTAGGTATTGTGCTCCTACCTGTAGGTCTGCGTAATCTTGCCGTAGGGGGAGAGTTCCACATGGGTTCCACCCAATTCGGCCCCATTTTTTTTCTGTCGAACAACAAGGATGCGGATGGGATTTATACCCCCTTCAGGCTTGCACGCGGAAACGCGGAGTTTGAACGACGAGACACCGCAGAACTGGCCGAGAAGGCCCTGGGACGAAAGCTCACGCCAAAAGAGGTGTCTGAATACTGGACCCGGCGGACCCTTGCAGACATCAAGGAGGATCCCGGTCGTTGGGCTCGGCTACTCATCCGAAAATGGTGTCTCGTTTGGAATGCAGCGGAAATCAGCGATACTGAGGATTTCTATACCTATCAGAAATGGTCGATGTTCTTGAGAGGCATGGGTTTCTTCAACTTTGGGGTGATTGCCCCTCTGGGAATTTTTGGAATCTATGTGACCTGGCCCCAGCGAAGGCAGCTCTGGATCCTCTATCTGATGGAACTTGGATTTTCTGTTGGCCTTACCCTTTATCTTGTAAGCTCTCGCTATCGACTCCCCTTGGTTCCGTGCTTGATTCTGTTTGCCGCAGCAGGAGTAATAGAGGGATTCCAAGGGCTCAGAAAAAAACGCTTCCTAACCGTCGCAATCGGCTGCTTAATAGCTCTTGTTGCAGCCATCGCTATACACCAGAATATTGTTCCCAGGGATAGGTTTCGCGCAACAGGAGCGTATAATCTTGGAGTGGCCCTTATTGAACAAAATAAATTCAAGGAGGCGACCGGTTATCTGGAGGAGGCCAGGCGGCTGAATCCCGATGATGTGTCGATTGTCAATAACCTTGGATCCGTCTTGGCCAGACAGGGGAAGTTTTCGGAAGCCATCGCTGCATTTACCCAGGCAATCAGGCTCAGACCCGATCATGTCGGGGCTCACTATAACTTAGGGTTGGCGTTCATGGAAACCCAACAGCTCGAGGAGTCCGCTGCACAACTGGCAGAGGCTGTCCGCTTGGATCCAAACTATAACCGGGCCCATTACTGGCTGGGAATTGTTCTGACCAAACTAGGAAAACCCGAGGAGGCTGCTCCTCACCTCGAGATTGCCCGCAATGCCGGTCTTCCTCCCCCAAAGGATCGCAATAAGGAAGGTTTCCAATCGACTGCAGGGCCCTAGCGCTGTGTTTTAGCGCTGCCGATTAGTTTACGGGCCATTTCCAGATTCTGCTGTGCTTCCAGATAATCCGGTTTAAGCCGCAGGGCCTCTTCAAACTGTTCAATTGCCTCCGAGAAATCTCCCCTGCGGCCGAACAGGCCACCCAGATTGTTGTGAAGCGTGGAATTGGAGGGCAACAGTCGAACTGCAGCTTGGTAGTGGGCAATTGCCTCATCTAGCCGATTCTGTTCTCGAAGCAAATCTCCCAGAGCCGCATGAGCTTCCACAGAGGTAGGGTTCTCTTTGAGTATCTCGTAATTATGAGAAAAAGCTTCCCCATACTTCTCCTGCCACATTAACGCCTCTGTCCACCGGGTGAGATAGAGGGAGTACAGCTGAGGACGCTCGGCTGCTATCCTCGCTGCTTTGGCATAGATTTGAGATGCCCGCTGTATCAAAGCGGCCCGCTGCTGGCTGGTTAATGGTTCTTGTTGTGCCTTTTCCGCATAGGCATTGGCCAGATCACAATAATCGATGCTCCGAATCCGCAGGCCAAGGTATTTCTTGATTACCCCTTCACCAGGATTCACCCAAAGGCTTGCTACGGCCAACAACCCAAGAGCCCAACTCATCGGGACCCATTTTCTGAGTCTGAGTTGGTAAATAAGCCAAGAAATGGCATACCCCGCAGCTAGGATGAAGTAGGGTATCGCCGGTATTCGATATCTGCCCTGGATATGGATCAGGATGACCGAGGCACTGAGTACCGCCACAAATCCATAGAGCCACCGGCAACCATCGTATCGACCTGCAATAAGAAGGAATCCCAAGAGGGCGAGTGGACCTATGACGGAAAAATCCAGTCCAAACTTAAGGGCCGTCGTCTCTCCCCGGAACATATCGAAACTAAGATTGCCGGGGACTTCCAATTCGTTGAAGAACATTTGGATCTTGCGGGCATAGAGACCCGCGTACTCCTTGGGATGTTGTCCGATTTCTCGCAAGAAGATCCAGGCGGTTTTCGTCAAACTGCCCCGGCTCTCTGCCTCCAGCTCCTTCTCCGTATCCAAATTCGTGAACCCTACTCCTAAAGAATTGTAGGCGTTCCCCGCCCAGAAAACTTCGGCCCCCTGGGTTGATATCACCGGCCTTCCTCCTACCACCGCGTTGCGTACCACAAGCGGTACAATCGGGATGGCCATTCCCAGCAAGATGAGGAGTCCCATCCGTGTGCCCAACCGATGGGCACTGGGCTTGCCAAGCAGCAACCCAGGTACGATAAAAAAGGGTAGGGCATTGGGTTGAATCGCCACGGACAGACCCAGCAGGACTCCAGCGGGCAGCAGGTCTTTGGCCCTTTTCTTCTTCCAGCCCTTTAAGAGGAAATAAAACCCAAAAAGGTTCAGGTACGTGATGACACTAGAGCGCAGTACCTCGCAGTCATAAAAGAGAAAGGGGGAATAAACCGCTGCGAGGGCGGCCGATGCTAATCCGACTGCCCGGTTCTCAAAGAGTAGTCTTGCGGACCGATAAATGACGTACACCGCTACGAGCCCCAGAAGGACTTGGAACACGAAAACGGTGTTGCTTGTTCTGGGAAAGAGAGTAAACAGAACCGCGATGAGATAGGAATAGGCCGGGGAATAAAAGGTCAACTCGGTTCCAAGCCAATGGCCATCAGCGAATTCCTGGGCGAGCTTCATAAACCGGTACTGGTCAAAGATGTCGTACCGGGCTGCGGCGTTCGGCATCGGATTGTTCCAAAGCTCCGCCAGGTACCAAAATCGCAGGAAGGCAGCGATCAAGAGGACGATGAGAATACCCCACATGGCTGCCCGACTTGTTATGCCATTGCTCTCAATTCCTGGCAGTCGATGATTCCAATGTCGTGCTTTTTCTACTCGGTTTTGATCGCTGACCATTCTAGGCTTGGTCACCATTTTACCAAGATGCGAGCCCTTTGACTTAAAGGACGTGAAGATCTTCCGGGCGAGATCAACGGCGGCGAAGATTCTTGACTTCCCCTGTACTCTCGTAGTAGAAAGGGATCTCACTACAACAACGGTCACCGTGGGAGGGAAGCCTGTGACAAGCAGGCGCTGCCCCGCAACTGTGATCCCGATCCGTTAGGTCGTTCTGGCGGATAAAACCTAAACGCAGGAAAGCCACTACCGAAGATCGGTACCACGTACCGAACGGGTGGGAAGGCGCGTGAAGGGCGGGAGAGCCAGGAGACCTCGCGGTGCCAATGCACAAGGAGTCACACCCATGTTCCTTCGAAGGGGAGGAACCACCGATGGCCTCATCTTCTTCTCGTAGGGATGAGGCCTTTTCATCCCCGCGGCGGGTTTTGATCACGGGGGGCGCTCGGGCCGGCAAGAGCCGCTTCGCGCAGGGCTTAGCCGAGCAGGGTCCCTACCGGAATCGCCTTTTCGTCGCCACCGCAGTCGCGTGCGATCCCGAGATGGAAGAACGGATCACCCTCCATCGGCGCAGCCGAAATGGACTCTGGAAGACGCTCGAAGAGCCGATCCGTTTGCCGGAACGCCTTCCCAAAAAATTCCTTTCTTCCGGAAATGTGATCCTTCTTGATTGTCTGCCGACCTTCGTGACCAATCTCCTTCTGGCTGGAGTCTCGCCAGCCAAAATCCAAAAGAGGGTGCAGCGGATTTTACAGCTCTGCCGGCAGCCGGGCCTGACCTCGCTGTTCATCTCGAACGAGGTGGGATTGGGGATCGTCCCGGACAATCCCGTGGGCCGGGAATTCAGGGACCTGCTGGGGGCGGTGAATCAGCAAGTGGCGCAGGCCGCGGACGAAGTTTACTTTCTGGTTTCTGGAATCCCTATGAGGCTTAAATGAAAGATAGATTGCATGGAGTTTTGCTGATGAATGTGGAGGTTCCAACATTGGATCGAGTAGCCGAAAAAAAGGCACGGCAGAGATTGGACCGGCTCACCAAGCCGCAGGGCTCCTTGGGGCGATTGGAGGATCTGGCGGCGCAGATCGCCGGGATGAAGGGACAACCGGTTCCGCAGATTGGCCGCAAGGTCATCTTCACCGTGGCGGCGGATCATGGGGTGGTGGAGGAGGGGGTTTCCGCCTACCCGCAGTCAGTCACGGTGCAGATGGTGCTCAATTTCTTGCGGGGCGGCGCGGGGATCAACGTTCTAGCGCGGCACGTCGGTGCGGAGGTGATCGTGGTGGATGCCGGCGTCGCGGGTGAGTTTCCCCCAATGGATGGATTGATCCGCCGGAAGATCCGTCCCGGCACGGCGAACATGGCCAAAGAACCGGCGATGACCCGATCGGAGGCCGAACAAACGGTGGAAGCGGGGATGCAAATCTTCACGCAGGTTTATGAAAAGGGGGGCATCGGTCTTGTGGGCTTAGGGGACATGGGGATCGGAAACACCACCGCTTCGTCAGCCATTACGGCTGTGCTGACCGGATCTTCGGTTCGGGCCATCACAGGACGGGGGACAGGATTGGAGGACGCCGCTTTGGACCGGAAGGTTCAGGTAATTGAAAGGGTGTTGCAGCTGCATCGTCCCGATCCCGATGACGCCCTGGACGTCCTGCACAAGGTGGGAGGGTTCGAGATCGGCTACCTGGCCGGGATCACCCTTGCCGCCGCTCAACGGCGAGTGCCGGTCATTGTGGACGGGTTCATCACCACCGCGGCCGCCCTGATTGCCTGGAGGATCTGTCCGGAGGTCCGGCATTATCTGGTGGCTTCGCACCGATCGGTGGAGCCTGGTCATGCGACCGCTTTGAAGACGATGGAGTTGCAGCCTCTGCTGGATCTTCGAATGCGCCTGGGGGAAGGGACCGGTGCTGCGCTGGCCATGGGGCTGGTGGAGGCCGCGTGCAAGATTCTGACGGAGATGGCCACCTTTGACGAGGCCGGTGTGGACGAGAAAGCGGAATGAAGGCAGCAGTGACCGCGTTGCAAAACGCGATCTCCTTTCTGACGGTGCTGCCGTCCCCTTGTCCCCTGTCTGGAACACGCTCGGCCGATTCGTTGTCCCGCGCCCTGGCTTGGTTTCCTTTGGCCGGGGCGTTGGTCGGAGCGGTGGGGGCAGGAATCGTGTGGCTCATCTCCCTGCGATGGTCCGGAGCGGTCGCGACGTTGATCGGTTTGGCGGCGATGACGGTGTTGACCGGAGGTCTGCACCTGGATGGATTTTCCGATACGCTGGACGGGCTGGCGGCTTGGAAAGGGCGGGAAGAGACGCTGAGGATTATGCGGGACAGCCGGATCGGTGTGATGGGAGCTGCCGGAATCTTTTTCTTGCTGGGACTCAAATGGTTCCTCCTGCAGGATCTCTTCAGCCGAGGGATACTCAGCATCCTGGTGGCGGTCTGCACCTTGAGCCGCCTGTCGATGGTCTTGTCTGCTCAGGCGTTCCCTTATGTGCCGGGTAGAAGCGGGCTGGGCCGTTTGGTGACGGATACGCGGTCTCCAAGATCAGTTTGGAGTGCATTGCTTTTGGGGATTGGAATCGCCTGTCTCTCGCTAGGGCCGTTGGAAGGGCTGCTCTGTTTGACGGTGTCGGTGGCCGTGACGTGGGGGTTCAATCTTTTTTGTTTAAGCCGGCTTGGCGGGATTACCGGTGACACGTTGGGCGCGATCAACGAGATGGTGGAGGTGAGTTTGCTCTTGCTCCTGGGTGCGCTTCGATGACCGGCCGGCATGGCGGAAATCCCTGGGCATTGTTGGAGACCGATCTGTCGGATCCCAGCGAGATCCTGGACTTCAGTGCCGATTTGAATCCGCTGGGCCCGCCGCCGGGAATGGAATCATCATTCAAAGAAGCCTGGGGGCGGATCCGCTGGTACCCGGAGCCGACCTATCGGGAGTTCCGGGAATCGGTGGCAAAGGCCGAGGGGGTCGATCCCTCCTGTATTTTGCCCGGTAATGGAACAGCGGATCTCATCCATCTCATCAGCCGGTGGAAGGCAAGGGGAAGGGTGGCTGTGATGGTGCCGACCTTTACCGAGTATGAACGAGCTGCCCAGGCGGATCAAAGTGAGATCTTTGCCCTCCATCTGAAGGAGGAATTGGATTTTTTCCCGGACGGTCTGGGGAGAGAGATCGGTTCCCTCGGCGCAGTGCAATTGCTTTTCCTCTGTAACCCGAACAACCCGACCGGAAGGCTCTGGCCGATGAAGCGATTGCGGGAATTGGTCGAGGATTGTCAACGTCTAGAAACCGTTGTGGTAGTCGATGAAGCCTACATGGAGTTCGTGGAGGATCGCCTGCGCTATTCCGCCGTTCCCTGGGTGAAACGCTTTCAAAACCTCATCGTCCTTCGATCCATGACCAAGATCTTTGCGGTGCCGGGGATTCGGATCGGCTATGCGGTAGCCTGCGAGGAAACAGCAATAGCCCTCCGGCAGATTCAACCCCCCTGGCCGATGAACGCGTTGGCTGCTTCACTCGGAGAACGGCTGATCGGCGAAAGCGGTTTTCTGGAAAGATCGCGCCGGGAGATTGCCAAGTTTCGTCAGCAGCTCCGGGCCGATTTGCAAGGATTGCCCGGCACTGCGCCTGTCCCCTCCGAGGCAAACTTCATCCTATGCCGTTTGGCGGACCCTACTGTGACAGCGCAGGGCCTTGCGCAGGGGCTGGCCCGCCGGGGGATTCTGATCCGCGTCTGCGATGATTTCACCGGTCTGGAGCCGGGGCGGTTCATCCGGATTGCGGTCCGGCGCCCGGAGGAGAATCAGCGCCTTCTGCAATCTCTTCGAAAGATCTTACCCCATGCCGGATAACGCGCTGATGTTCCAGGGGACAGCTTCCCATGTCGGTAAGTCGGTGCTCACCACCGCCTTCTGCCGTCTCTTGCATCGCCGGGGTGTGCGGGTGGCCCCGTTCAAGGGGATGAACATGTCCAACAATGCTTGGGTGACGCGCGACGGCGGAGAGATGGCCATCGCGCAGGCGGTCCAGGCCCGGGCGTGCGGGATTGAGCCTGCGGTTGAGATGAATCCGGTCCTTTTGAAAACCACCTCGGATCAGGCTTCTCAGGTGATCGTGCTGGGCAAGCCGATCGGAACGGTGGCCGCTGCAGACCTCAGGAACGTACGGGAGAGATTGATGGAAGCGATCGAGAAGGGGCTGCGCAGCCTACTGGATCGTTATGAGGTGGTGGTGATCGAGGGAGCCGGTTCGCCGGCGGAGGTGAATCTGCAGGAGACGGACCTGGCCAACATGCGGGTGGCCCGCTTGGCCGATGCGCCGGTGGTTCTGGTGGCCGACATCGAGCGGGGCGGAATGTTTGCGCAGCTCATCGGCACGCTGGATCTGCTGCAGCCGGAGGACCGGGACAGAGTACGGGGATTTGTGATCAACAAGTTCCGAGGGGATCCTTCCCTCTTGAACGATGGAGTGAAATGGCTTGAGCAACGAACGGGCAAGCCGGTTTTCGGCGTCCTTCCTTACATTCCGCGGCTGCGGGTGCCCGAAGAGGACAGCTTGGCCGATCGGCTTTCGGAGGTCCGGGAGCAGGACAGGAATTCATCTTCCGACAACTCCCTGCAGATTCAGGTCATTCGTACCCCGACCATGGCCAACTTCACCGATTTCGATCCGCTGCACCAGGAACCGGCCGTGGAGATCCGCTATCTCACGACTCCGCCAGAGGGGGATCGTTTGCCGCAGCTGTTGATCTTGCCGGGTTCGAAAAGCACGATGGCCGATCTTGAATGGATAAAAAAGGCCGGCCTCGATGAGTACATCCGCCGCTGCGTGGAGCGGCGTGTGGAGGTGCTGGGAATCTGCGGCGGGTTCCAGATGCTGGGGGAGATGATCCTCGATCCCTCGCACGTCGAATCGAAGGTGAGCGCTATGCCGGGACTGGGGCTGCTGCCCACAAGCGCTCTCTTCCTGTCCACGAAGATAACCGCTCAGGTCCGCGGCATCCACCTGGAAAGCGGCACTCCGGTGCGTGGATACGAGATCCATTCCGGCAGGCTGAATGGGGCACGGCGGGGCAAGCCGGTTTTCCGCCTGCAGGAACGAAACGGAGTTGCCGTGCGGGAGTTGGATGGATGCCGGCTGGAGGACCGGCCGGTCTGGGGTACTTATCTGCACGGCCTCTTTGACGAGGCGGAATTTCGCCGGTGTTTCCTGAACCGGCTGCGCCGGGCAGCCGGCCTTGC
>JAHFFF010000140.1 GCA_023248095.1 Candidatus Omnitrophota bacterium
AGACAGATCATTCCAAGGCGGCCTACTTCAATGAATATCATGCGCTCCTAGTGCAACTTGGAAAAAGTTTTTGCCGAACACATCCAAAATGCCAACTGTGCCCACTTCGCTCCATCGGCCACCTGCAATTGGAAACGACGCCAGCCCCATAGCTGTAACCATTTAATTTACAGTAAGTTATGAATTAGTTCATAACTGTCTATGAACTTGATGGTTAGGAGAAGCCTTTTATGTATATCTGTTCCAAGGAGATAGTTTTACAAAAATTATTTATCTTAACCCATTTATTCTAAATAAGTTATTAGAGGTCACCTTGAATTCAGACCTGTTTGTTGGGTATACTTAGTTTAGAAGCAAAAGAACCCCCACACTGTGCTTGTATGTCAGGAGTGGGGGTTTCGGGTGTAAAGGGAGGAGCAACCGGCGATCGAACGGCTGTCACCCGTGTTGGCTCCCCAGAGAGGAGGTGATTGGGGATGAAGACAGATCATATTGATTTAGTGACCGGGATCCTTTTTGGGGCTGTCGTGGGTGGTATGTATGGAACCCACCTAGGGATAGTCCTACAGATTGCATTTGGGGTCCTGGTACTTATGGTGTTGCTGAAGGTCGTAGGCGGCTTGCTGAAGTAACCAGCGAGCTCTAGCCGACCGTCTGGGCCCTCCGCCACAGCCTCTGTGGCGGAGGGTATTTTTTTCTTGACTACCGGTTAAGCGGAACTTAGACTGATTAAGTTACATTCAAGGAGTTCCGTGCAGACACCCTGGTTTGAAGTTAAACCCAGCCGAGCGCTCAAAATAGGATTAGTCATTGGGATCGCGGTTGGTGCCTTCCTGAAGACGGTACTGTTCCGGTTGTAAGATCGAGACGGCACTTGGGGGGTAAACAATGCCTTCAAACCCCAAGGTTTTAAATTCTTTTTTATCCGTTCCCACCATTACTGAAACCAGCGGCTGAAATCGAGACCACGCTCTAGTCACGCTCATATATGTTTACATAAGAATCATTATCAGACATTATACGGGTACCCAATTCTCTGCTTGGCTCTTTGGCTTTTTGTGCGATGCAGCCCCTAGGTTTGGCCTAGGGCTGCGCGGATTTCGCAGATTACGGCTTGGTTTTTCTCTGTGGTCAGGGCATGATTTAAGGCGCTTTGAGCAGTCTCTGTCCCAATGCGGCCAAGCGCCCAAGCTGCGTGCTGGCGGACCATGGTGGAGGAGTCGTTGAATAGAGAGTCCGACAGTTGGGGAATCGGACCGGGATTTTTGAGGTTTCCAGCCACGATGGCTGCATTTCTCAGAAGCCCTTCCCTGCCAGGCCGGGTCAGGGAAGTCCCAGAGAAGGTTTGGAGAAAGGCTTCCTGGGTCCGTAGAGAGAGTACCGAGGCTAGAGGGTGATGGATTCCCAGCCCTGCAGAGGTATCCAATTCGGGCCAAATAGGAGGCTGGTCAGCTGCAATGCGTTTATTGTAGGGACAGACCTCCTGACAGATATCACAGCCGAACAGCCAATCCTGAAGGTGTGGCCTTAATCCCGCTTCTGTAGGGCCCTTGGCTTCGATGGTCAAAGAGGAGATGCAGCGGTTGGCATCGAGATGATAGGGTTTTCGGAGGGCATCTGTTGGACAGGCCTCGATGCATAGGGTGCAGCCACCGCAGTCCCATCGGATGGGCTGGTCCGCTTGAAGCTCGAGATTGGTGAGCAGAGCGGATAGGAAGAAGAAGGACCCTCCCCGAGGGCGTATCAGGCAGGTATTTTTTCCAAAGAAGCCCAGTCCAGCCGCTTCAGCCAGTACCCGTTCCTGAATGGGGCTGGTGTCGACAGCTCGGCGGATGCGAACCGAGTTCCCTGCTGCCGCTTCAGCTCGGATGAAGGATTCCAGTCGTTTGAGGCGGTTTACCAGAACCCTGTGGTAGTTTCGGCCCGCGGCGTACCGGGCGATTCGTCCGGAAGGTTCGTGTGGTCGATTAGGATTCGAATGCCTGGCATAAGAGACTGCGAGCACGATGATGCTTTTCAAATCGGAGAAATCGGACAGGAAACAGGCCTGCCGTTCGAAGAATGCCTCCATGTAATGGAGAGGTCCCGCGGAACCGGCACGCAACCAGGCCGATAAATCCGCCTCGCGATTTTTTAGTGAATGAGCTGAGGTAATCCCGACCGCTAGAAATCCGAGGCGGAGGGCTTCTGCCTTAATGGTTTCTGTTTTGCACTGTGGATTAGCGAGCGGTATAACCTGCAAGCTGAGGTCCTTCGCGGAGCACGACGTCGGCGAAGGCTTCTACGTAAACAGGGTTAAATTGCGTGCCAGCCCCTTTGCGCAACTCCGCCAAGGCTTCCTGGACGATCAAGGGTTTGTTGTATCCTCGATTGGTGGTCATTGCGTCAAAGGAATCGGCAATGGCGATGATCTGAGCGCCTGAGGGAATGAATTCTCCGGTCAGCCCGTGGGGATAACCCTTCCCATCGTATCGCTCGTGGTGGTGATAAATGAGCGCGGTGATGGGCTTAAAGAATTTCATCGGTTCCAGGATCTTTGCCCCAATGGCGAGATGCTGTTTGATGACAGCCTTCTCCTCCTCGGTTAAATGCCCCACCTTATGCAGGACTTCATCAGGAAGGCCGATTTTCCCGATATCGTGTAGGAGGGCTGCCTCTCGAACGGCCTCAATCTCTTCCTCTGGCAAGTGAAGGGTTTGGGCCAGTCGCGTGGCGTAGCGGGAAACTCGCTCCAGGTGCCCTGCCGTGTATTCGTCCTTTGTCTCCAGCGCCATGACCAGGGATTTGGTGACTTCCAGAAAATGTGTCTCCATTTCTTTGTGGGCTTGGCGAAGATCGGCCAACGCCTTTTCAATAGCTCGATTCCGGTCTTCAAGCTCAGAGGTGATGTAGTCCATCCGGCTGACGTTGACTGAAGCGGAGGTGTCTTGGGATGGGGGCAACACCGTCGCGTCGGCCGACGGGATGGATACCTCCACTGAGCGGTTTTGATTCTGCCACGATCGCAGAGAGGCTGTCTCGGCGTAGTGTAACAGTACCAATCCGGAAGAGATGGGGGCTTGATCCGTGCTGGCCAGCCCAAAGCCGATTCGGCCGGGTATCGTTTGGAAGGCTTCCTTGACCGCTTCTGCCCATGCCTTTGCCCTGCCTAGAGTGACTTTCGGAAGGAGGACAGCCAGCCGGTCTTCTGCCAAACGCCCTACCGAGCTCGTTCGTACCTTGTTGAGGTGCTGCAGCGTCTCAACCATGGTCTGAATCCTTTTTTGAACCTCCGGCCATGGAATTTGCTGGAGCAAGACGGACGGTCGGTCCATCTGCACGATCAGTATGGTAACAGGGGTGCGGCTACGCTTCCATTTGGGCCAGTCAGTTTCTAATCGGAGGCGCAGATATCGTTCTGTAAAGGCGTTGCTGACTGGGTCCGTGACGACGCGGCGATGCAATCGAAGAGATTCTGCCACCAAGAGGAGGTACTTATAAAAGGTTGCTGTCAGCCAGACCGTGCCGGCCAGGATGAGGACACTGAGGGATTCCGACCGAAGGTTCAAGAGGGATACCGACAGGAAGCCGCCACCCACTGCTGTGAGGGTGAGCAATGCGGTCACGAGCAGCGCAGGGCGAAGTGGCAGCCAATAGGTGACGAGCAGGATGGAGAGCACGAAGAGAAATCCCATCGGGAGCGTTATGAACATCGGCAAGGGCCGCACAAAATTTCCTGTGAGGAGTGTGATGATTGCGTTGGCGCTGATCATGACCCCAGGCATCAACCCAAGGGAAGAGGGATAGACGTCATGGTCGATCTCCCGGGTGGATCCAACCAGGACAACCCTCCCTCGGATTTGGTCCGTAGAGACTTGGTCCTGCATGACCTTCCAGAAGGAAACGCTGGGGATCTGTCTAGCGGTAATGCGATAGTTAATTCCCAGGACTCCCAAGGGTGGTTCGAGGGGGACGGTCCGGGAGCCCATCCGCAGCTGGGCTTGGTGGGGTTCTAGGTGGATTTGATCCGATGGGACATTTTGATAGATTGCAGCTGCCTTGATCTCCGCAGCATAAAGAGGATCTTGTTGCATGGCCAGGCGTACCCCGGCAAATAAGTTTCTCACCGTTAAGTCCACGTCTCGAGGTTTGTTGATGAGTCCAAGCAGGCCCCCCGCCTCGGTGAAAAGTGCGTACGGTAAAACGGGATCTCCGTGCTTATCGAGATAGGTGGCCAGGACTACCGGGGGTCCTGACGCGATGGCATGAGCGAAGGCGAGGTCATGCCCCGGTTCACTGGCGCCATTGAAGACCTGGTCGAAGACAACGACCTTGGGCTGTCCCTTAGAGATCTTTTCAAGAAATTCGGCGAAAACGGCCCTGTTCCAAGGCCACTTCCTCCCCAACTGGTTCTGGGATTCCTCATCGATGGTGACCAGTAGGAGGCGGTTCGTTTCAGCGGGTGGGGCAAACAGCGCGTTCCTCCAGCGCTGGTAAACATCGTAAGAGTGGAGGCGAGCCCCTTCCAGGAATCCTGCGGGAACCAGGATGCCCAGATACAAAATCGTCAGGGTCGCTGCTAAAAAACTCAGGCGTATGGGATGTTCATCTTGTAACTTCATGTCGTTTCTTCGGTTCCAAGGAAAGCTTAGCACAATTGCTCTTGGAACGTCAAAGTCTTGACAGGGAGGCCAAAGAAAGGGTATGTTTGCCATGGGGAGCGCTTCTGGGGAAGCGCTACAGTGCAAATGGTTACATTGCGCAATTGAGTAGGGTGAGAGGATAAAAATTATGAGGATCCACAGCC
>JAHFFF010000141.1 GCA_023248095.1 Candidatus Omnitrophota bacterium
GCAGGGAGAGCAGAAGGCTCCTCCTGTTTCTGTCCGTGTTGCCGATCGCCGGAGTTCTGTCCTGTTCTTTCGTCGTCCAGACCCGGATCCAGTACGTTCTGTTCAGCTCCGTCCCTCTGTGTATCCTGACGGCCGCTTACCTGGCAAGCCTGAAGAGCCGTTTTAAGAGGTTGCTTCTACTGGGCCTGGTGTCAGGGATTTACCTTGTCTCTTTGACGCTGTATTTCAAAGAGACCGTCAAGCCCCTCTGGGGACCGATCGCCCACTACATTCAAGGTCGAGCGGACACGAGCCAAAAAGTGCTGGTCTGTCGGGCGAAGGTCTTTCGCTATTATCACAACGAGCCGGCGGACGTCCGGATCTTGGAGGAGCAAGGTCTCCCTGCGGATCTGGATGAATTCTGGCTGGTCCTGGGTCCGGTCAGTCAACCTCAAGGGGCGGCATTCGGCCAAGGGGTCCTTCGCCGGCTGGATTCGGCCTATGAGCGTCGCGAGGAGCGGTTCTTCGGATCGGTGCAGGTGATTTATTATGCCAAGAAGCCCGCGGTTTCCGGGCTGTTGGACAGATGATCGGCGACACGGAAGATCGTGCGATAATCCGAGGGCGGCAAGTTCAAGATGGAGCACCATTTCTTGGAGAAGGATCGCTCTGTTTGAAGGACAAGGCGGCTTCGCTGTTGGACAGTGGCGGAGCCCGACCTCTGATGGTGAACGAAGAGCGATTTTCTGCGCACCAGCTGAAAGCCGTGAAACCGCAGCCGAAGGCAATAATCAATATCCTCCCACCCAAAGAAGAATCTTTCATCAAAGAGTCCCACCTGAGCCATAACAGATCGAGGGATAACCCAACAGAACCCCCAGAGTCTGGGGACGATTTCTGAGCTGTTCGAGTACAACCGTTGACTGGCTTCATCGGTTAAGAGGGTGAGGATTTCTAGATCCTCGGGTCTGGAGGTGGACCAGGTGTATTGAACTCCGGAATCCTGGGACATCGGGCCGGCCGCGCCCACGCCCGGGTTCCGAAAGGCTTCCAGCAATCGTTCCATCCACCGGGGCGGCACGCAGGTGTCGGTGTTCAGGAAACAAAGGTATTTCCCGCGGGAGACTCGAACGCCTTGATTCGCAGCCTTGGTGTAGCCGAGGTTCCTTGGGTTTTGGATGATCCGGATGTCCTTGAACTTTGCAAGACACTCTTGGATGGACCGGGCGCAGCTGTTGTTGATCACGATGAGTTCGTAGGGAACAGAGGTGTTCTTGACCACCGTGTTCAGGCAGGTCTCTGTCATGCGGGGGGTGTTCAGCGTGGCAATGACGATGGAAACGAGGGGCCGGGGCATCTATCCAGACAGTTCCGTGTACTTTGCCTTGAGCTGCCTTTCCAGAGAGGCGGCCTTTGGGTGGGCCATCCGTCCCCGGAAGGTCCGGAAGGACACGTTTTCTCCATGGACCCGGTACCACATGACCGGGGCATCCAGAAAGGGAACCGGCTGGTGAAAGGCCAGCCTCATGAGGTAGTCCCGGTCTTCCCATGGGGCGAATCGGCCGTCAATGCGGCCCAACCGTTGTAGGGTATTGCGCCGGAACAGCGTCACGCTCAAGGGGCTGAGCGGGCACTGTCCATAGACGAACAACCCGGGGATCAGTGAGCCGAAACGTCGGGCTAACTGCCGGGTTGCTCTTAAG
Source organism: Candidatus Omnitrophota bacterium (assembly GCA_023248095.1). GTDB lineage: Bacteria > Omnitrophota > Gorgyraeia > 1-14-0-20-64-10 > 1-14-0-20-64-10 > JAHFFF01. The sequence continues at coordinate 1,683 of JAHFFF010000141.1, forward strand.
GAGTTGCGGAAACCCGCGTGAATGGGATGGTTCTGAGGGAGCGGTCTTCCGGACCCATCGATGATCCGGCCCACCCGACCCATGACGGCGAGCGCTTGAGGATTTCGCTTCAGGAAATCGACTCGGATCTCCAAGGAGCGGGGGACCATCACGTCGTCGCTGTCAAAGAAGGCGGCCCACTCGCCTTGGGCAAAGCGCAGGCCCTGATTGACCGCGTGGGATTTGCCCCGCCGCTTCCTCGATCGGATCAGGAGAATCCTCGGGTCCCGGAACGATTGGGCGATGAAGCGCGATCGATCCGTGCTGCCGTCGTCGGCGAGGATGAGCTGAAACTGGGAATAGCTTTGGCGCAGAATGCTCGCAATCGTCTTGGCGAGAAATTGCTCCCGGTTAAAGAACGGGACAATGACGGTGACCAGGCCCGGGCGGGAGGGTGGGTTACCCATGGTTCCGGAGGCGATGAATCTGCGCCATTCGTTTCAGGAGGACGGCTTGGCGAGGAATGGGTCGGGCCGGCCGGTCATGTCTCTTGAACTCCGGGAATTCCCTCAGCCAGCGTTTCACAATGGCCCGCTCGTCCTGGCGATGGGCATCATCCAGAATGACCAGGCCGTCGTCTGACACACGACGAAAGAGGAGTGGACCGGCCGGATAGCGGGAACGAGCCTGCAGGTTCCCGGGCGGTCCGTCAATGAAGAGCAGGTCGATCGTCCCACGAATTTTCAGGTTTCGCAGGTCGTACCACTTCCATGGGATTTCGTTCAGGGTCGTGACCGCCAGCGGGGCGTGGATGACCTGCACCCATTTCGTCAGGCAATGCGCCTGAACGAAGGAGCGCGTTTGGCGGGCATGGCGCCCATCGTGCTCCAGCGAGAAAACCTTTCCCGAGCCGATCTTTTGGAGGGCGTATCCCAGCAGCAGCGTCGAGAGGCCGGAGCCGCACTCTACCACGATCCGCGGTTTTGACTTATGCAGCGTTGCAATGAGGAGTTGGCCAACCTGCGGCGTCACCGCCCAGCCATTAAAGAGAGACATCTTTCCGGACAAACTTGATAGACTATTTTCCATGCGTCTGAATCATCTGAACCGTCCGCCCGACTCCCTGATCTGGATGTGGTTGGCGCTCCTTCCCCTGGCAGCTCTGGTTGCCGCAATCCTGAGATACCGTGTGGATGTCCCTTTCGGGGACGAATGGAGCCTCATCCCTCTGATCGAGAAATCTTACCAGGGAATCCTGACGCTCGGCGATCTCTGGAGGCAAGAAAACGATCATCGGCTGTTTTTTCCAAAGATCATCTTTATCCTCGCCGTGCGTCTCAGCGGTTGGAACGTGACTTCTCTGTTGATAGTCAACCTCGTTCTGGCGATGAGCACGTTCACTCTCCTATGGTATCAGACAAAACGGACTTTGGCAGAGGCAGGTTGCTCCGGAATTCAATGGCTGATCCCCGCCATCTCCCTGTTGGTCTTCTCGCTGAATCAGTGGGAGAACTGGCTGTGGGGGATCGAGTTGTGCATCTTCCTGAACACCTTTTCGGTGATTGCGGGATTCGTTGCCTTGTCCGTCTCGCGCTTTCGGTGGAGGCATTTTCTCGTTGCGGTTGTGTTGGGAGTGATCGCGACTTATTCCAACGCGAACGGGGTCATCTTCTGGCCGGTCGGGTTGCTTGTTCTCTGGTTTCGCCCTTCGGAGGAGAGGAAGACCAAAGGGGTCCAGTCGGGTCTGTGGGCGCTGCTGGGGCTCCTGGTCATCGGCTCCTACCTTTACCACTACCAAAGGCCTTCCTATCTCCCCTCTCACGGGTTGTGGGTGCGGGAACCGGTCCGATACGCTCAGTTCGTCCTCACCTATTTGGGTGGCCCTCTGGCGAGTTTTAGCCCAAAGGGGGCCCTTGGGGTGGGGTTGAGCGGTCTCCTCCTTTTTTTCATCGTGCCCCGAACGCTCCTTCGTCATCGGCGAGTTCCGTTTGAGACGCTGATCCCGCATCTTTCCATTGGATTGTATTTCATCGGTACCGCGCTGATGGTGGGCATCGGCAGGCTGGGCTTCGGACTCAACAGGGCAATGAACGGTTATTATGTGACCCAAACCTATCCCTTCTGGACATCCCTACTCGTCCTGATCCGCCTGCTGTTCCGTCCGGAGAGGGCCCATCAGAAAGGGGCTCCTTCCCCTGCGTGGGCCGGCGCCTTCTCAGCCTTCGTCCTCCTGGCGGGCTGCAGCTCTCTCTATGGGATCTCTGGGTTGCGGCAATTCCACGAGAGGTTATCCCTGGGCCGCGTGGAGCTGGTCTCACGAGCGGAAGGTGCCCCCTTGAAACGGCTCACCTCCACGGAGCCTTCTCGTCTGGACAAGATGATCGCCATCCTCAAGAAACGCCGCCTATCTGTGTTCCGAGATGCATGAAAGATCCCTGTCAAGCCTCACAATCTTTTTCCCTTGCTATGACGACCGGGAAACGATCGTTGAATTGGTTCTTTCCGCCGGCCAGGTGGCGGACAGGTTGACGCAGGACTACGAGATCCTGGTCATCGATGACGGGTCCACGGACGGAAGCCAGGAGGTATTGAAGAATCTACAGGTGTCCGTTCCAAGACTTCGCCTGATCCTTCACGACGGAAATCAGGGTTATGGAGCGGTTCTGCGGACCGGTTTCAGCCATGCCTCGAAGGATTGGGTTTTCTATACCGATGGGGATGGGCAGTACGACGTGTCTGAGCTCGGAGGATTGGCCGAGTGCGCGAACTTCGGTGTTGATGTTGTGAACGGGTACAAGCTCAGGCGCAAGGATCCGCTCCACCGGATCCTCATCGGGGAACTTTATCGCAGCAGCATGCGGATCCTTTTTCGGCTCCCCGTCCGCGATGTGAACTGTGATTTCCGGTTGATCCGGCGGCAGGCTGTTAACCGCCTGCGCCTGCGCTGCGCCAGCGGTGCCATCGGTGTTGAATTGATCTCGGGGCTCAAACGGCTGGGTTGCTGCTTTTCCGAGCACGGGGTGAATCATTATCCCCGTCTCTACGGAAGGTCCCGGTTCTTCGTTCCGAAACACCTTCTGCGGACCGGTCTGGACCTCCTTCGGTTTCTGGGATCTCCAAGGAG
>JAHFFF010000142.1 GCA_023248095.1 Candidatus Omnitrophota bacterium
GGTCGGAGATGAGGTTTGAAAGGTAGTCGGTGTGTCGGTTGATCTTGTCCAGGCGTTCCCCTTGGTCCTTCGAAACCGGTCCCAGCTTTCCTCCGCGGACCAGCGAGGTGTACCCCTTGATGGAGGTCAGCGGGGTCCGCAGTTCGTGGGAGACGGCCGAGACGAAATCGGACTTCATCTTGTTCAGCCGGATCAACTCGTCGTTGGCCTTGGCCAGTTCTTGGGTCCGCAGCACGACTCGCTCTTCCAATTCATCGTGCGACTGCTTCAACTCCTCATACAGCCGCAGGTTCTCGATGGCAACCCCGACCTCACTGGCCAAGATGGACAGCAGCTCCACGTCGCCGGAATCCAGCTTCGGATAGGGAGGATTGGTGCCGGCCAGCAGGAAGCCGTGAGGCCGGCCCTCCAGCAGCAAAGGGACGGCAGCGAAGGAGCGCAGGCCCAGCGATTCCCCGATGGTGCGGGCTGCCTCTCCAGCGGCCTCGGTTGCTTTCGAGTCGATCTCCGCGGCAAAGAGGGGTTCCCCTCGGGCGAAGACGGGGAACCGGAGCAATTCGGTCAGATGGGGGATGTCAATCTGCTTGGCCTCTTCCGCCTCGAAGCCGGTGTGAGCTGTGACCAAGGCCTTGGTCTTTTCATCGGGTTGTAGGATGCACAGGATCGCCCGCTCGAAGCCGAGGGAGGTGACCAATGTCTCTGCGATGAGGTTGCACAGCTGCGCCACCGACCGGACCGACAGGATTTTTTTGGACAGCTCATGCAGGGCATACAGGCCGGACAGTTTTTTATCCAGCGCCTCCTGCGTGCGTGTCAACTCCAGGTCGGTCTGCACGATGATCTTCGTGTTCTGATCCAGCTCGTCGCAGATGCGGTTGATCCGGTCCAGCTCCTTCTGGTAGTCAGCCAGCTGTTTACGCACCGTCTCCTGGCTGCTCAGCAGGAACGTTCCGATGAGCACCATGAACAGGCCGTAGGCCACGCGCAGGAACGTGGCGTCGGAAAAGGCGATGAGGGCCCCCAGGAGGAAGCTGGCGATCACCGTCAGTTTCATCGTCAAGGTCATCGGGGGCTCATTCCCTTAGCTGGCTGCCACGGCGCAGACCACCAATGTCTCATTGTGGAAGTAGCTCAGGCCCCGGAAGCCGGCGGCGGTTAAAGGGGCCTGTTCGCCGTAGTCGTAGAAGCCGACGATGGGAACCGATTTGCCCAACACCTCCCGAATGGCCGCAATCTCCTCCTCAGCTCGGTGACCAAAGAGCCGGGCCCTCGAGCAGGAGCTGAAGACCAAGGCAAAGGTGGCCACGCGCGGGGCGATGGACAAGACCGCCTGCTCGGCGGCACGGCGGGCCGCCTCCAGGGCCTTCTCCTTCGAGCCCATCATCAGGCGGACCTCGCTTCCCTCCGGGATCTCTCCCGCATAGATCAGTGAGCCGGTGGGATCGACCCGCAGAACATTTCGCAGGAGATACTCCTCCTCTCCCGGGATCGGCAATCCCAGTGGGTAAACAATGGACATGTCGGCCAGCGCGCCGGCCTTCAACGATTCGGCGGCCCGGCCGAAGTAGGTTTCATACAGGTTGACGGCGGAATGCCCGTCCAATTCCTGCACGATGTTGGCGAGGGCGCGAGTGACCCGCCTGGGCTTCCCCAAGGGCCGCCACCCGTGCCGCGCCCCGATCCCTACGGCGATCGGCCCGGCCAGCAGCACCCCGGCAACGGCGTCGGAATAGGCTTGCCCCTGGAAATACTGATAGGTCCGCCGGAAGGAGAAATCGTCGGCTGCGCATCCTCCCGCGATGGGGAAGCTCAATCCCATTACATCCTGAACCCCACGGATGAGATCCGCAGCATTCCCGGTCAGCCCATCGGGAAACATCAGGAAGCAGTGAGGATTGGGCAGCTTTGCCTGTGTTACCTGGGCAGCTACTTCCTGGCCGGCCTGGCGTGCATTCTCGCTGAGCCGGACCCCGAGGCCCGTAACCACTTGAAGGTTGTTGGAACGGATGGCCATGACCACCACCGATCGGCGACTCGGTCCCTGGCCGAGAATCTCGCCTGCCGTGGAGCAGCCTGCCATCCATGTGTAGGGTGTGACCGAGGTGATTCCCCGCAGAAGGGTTTCTTGATCGAAGCGGATGGAGGCGAATACGAGTAGGAGATCCGCCCGCGGCTGCCCCAAAGACTCCAGGGCCTTGTTGGCTGCTTCCTTCCCAGCCCGAAAGGAATCCGGCTGGCGGCTCGCTCCCACGCCTACCCAGGTGGCCATCTCTATGGAAGTATACGGGGCAGGCGTGCGAAGTGTCAATCGATGCGGTATCATAATGACCTTAGGGGACGTGGCGGAACTGGCATACGCGCATGCTTGAGGGGCATGTGCCGCAAGGCTTGGAGGTTCAAATCCTCTCGTCCCCATTGATTTTTACTGGTGTACGAGAGGATTTGAAGAGGAGCCGCGACTCTGTTTTATACAAGGAGGGTCCGACGGATAGGAGGACCCGATTTCCTTGGGAGCGGCGGGTGGCCGAGCCGGAACGACCCTGAGCGAAGCGAGGGGGAGTGGAGGCCGCCAAATCCTCTCGTCCCCATTGATTTTTACTGGTGTACGAGAGGTTTTAAAGGGGACCCCGCACGATGCCACGAATCTATCTCGACTATCAGAACGGTACACCTTTGCTTCCCGAGGCGCTGACGGCTATTCAAGAAGTGTTGCCCTTGGTGGCCAACCCCTCTAGCCTTCATTCTGATGGAAGGACCGCCGCCCGATGGAGGGAGCAGGCCAGGGCGCAGGTGGCTGCTCTCGTGGGCGCTCGCGTGGAAGAGGTTTACTTTACCTCTTCAGGAACGGAGGGGAACACATGGGCGCTGACCGGCCTGGCAGAAGCCTATCGGAGCCGCGGGAGGCATCTGGTTGTGTCGGCGGTGGAACATCTGTCGATTCTTCAGATGGTACGCCGGATGGAAAAAGAAGATTGGGGGGTCACAGTTCTTCCCGTCGACAGAAATGGGCGCGTCGATCCGGAAAGAGTGGAGCAAGCCCTGACGCCGAAGATCACGCTCGTCTCCCTCCAGTGGGCCAATTCCGAGGTGGGGACCCTTCAGTTAGTGGCGGAGATTGCCCGCCGGGTCAAGGGGAAGGGGATCCTCCTGCATGCCGATGCGGTGGCGGCGGCCGGTCAGGTGCCCATCGATCTGCGCACAATTCCGGTGGACGCCCTCTCGCTGGCGGGTAATACGTTCGGCGGACCGCCGGGGATCGGCGCCCTGATCTTGCGCAAGGGGGTGCGGATCCTCCCGCTGCTTGTGGGAGGGACCCAAGAGGACGGCCGGCGGGCCGGCACCGAAAATCTGCTGGGGATCGTCGGCATGGGGGCGGCTTCCGCTGCTGCCCTACGGGATCTTCCGGCATTGGCGGAGAAGGTTACCCCTTTACGAGAGCGCCTCATTCGCGGTATCTTAAAGTTGCTGCCTGAGGCAACCCTCAACGGACATCCCACCGAGCGATTGCCCGGCCATGTCAGCGTCAGTATTCCCGGAGTGGATGCGGAGGCCTTGGTTTTAGCGTTGGATCGGGAAGGGGTGTCGGTCGGGTTAGGCAGCGCCTGTACATCCAGAACCATGAAGGCATCACACGTGTTGAGGGCCATGGGGATAGAGGAGTCTCGTGCCAGGGGAACGATCACCTGCACGTTGGGAAGTGGAACGACTGCGGCGGAGATCGATCGCCTTTTAGAGTTACTGCCGCATGCAATCGAGAGGGAGATAAGCAAGGCATGATCTTTAAAGTTATCAAGGAAACGTTGGCAACGCGGAAGGAAGCCCTCCTTTTGGGGATCACTGAGGGAGGTACTCTGCCGAAGTGGGCGGCCAGCTGGTCAGCGCCGGTTCGCAAGGCGGTCGAAGGCCTGCTCAAGTCGAAGCGGTTTGAGGGGAAACTCAACGAGACATTCCTCCTGCCGGTGGGTTCTCAGTGGATCATCTTGGTGGGGGCGGGGAAGAAGGAAGAGCTTACCCTGGAACGTGTTCGTCAGGCAGCGGGGACCGCGTCCCGACGAGCTCTGTCTGCCGGTATTGATGCATTTGCGCGAGGGCTTGTTCAAGTTCCGGGAGCCACACCGGGAGAGGTTGCGCAGGCTGTCACCGAGGGAACAATCCTCGGCACCTATCGCTACGGCGAACTCAAGGAGCTTTCTCCTCAGGAGCGGCGGGTGCTGAAGGTGGTCACGATGGTGGTGCCGACGAAACAGGAGGAGGCTGCTGCGAAGAAGGGAATCCGGCGCGGCCAGCTCATCGCCGAGGCGGTTTGCTGGAGCCGGGACATGATCAACCGGCCGGCCAATTTTCTCACGCCAACCATCATGGCTAAAGAGGCGCAGGCGGCAGCCAGGAAATTCGGTTTTCGATGCCAGGTGTTCGGGCCGGATGCCCAGCGCCGGCTGAAAATGAACGCCCTACTGGGTGTGGCGAAGGGTTCCCGCGAGCCGTCCCAATTTATCGTCTTGGAGTATAAGGGGCCGGGAAGCGGATCGAAGCGGCCGCTGGTCTGGCTGGGGAAGGGGATCACCTTTGATTCCGGCGGCATCTCGATCAAGCCGTCCGAAAAGATGGAGCAGATGAAGTACGACATGTCCGGCGGGGCGGCGGTGCTCGGCGCAGTCCGGGCGGTCGCGGCCTTGAGGCTGCCGGTGCATGTGGTGGGCCTGGTCCCGGCGACGGAGAACCTGCCCGGCGGTTCGGCGCAGAAAC
>JAHFFF010000007.1 GCA_023248095.1 Candidatus Omnitrophota bacterium
TAAGACAGTCGGTGATGCATGAGGGCAACGCCTTCTGCCTTCGCTCTCAAATCTCTAAGCGACTCTCTTTTCGGCCGGCGACCCGCCAGGGCCAGATCCACCAAAGCACCGATTTCGGCCAATCGTTCCTCCGGGCTAAGAGACAGAACGCTGTGGCCTGCTTCCCATGCGTGAAATTTCTTCCACTGCTCCTCTCGCTTGCGCCACTGTTCCTTGGTCACGGCTCGCTCTCCGGGCGCAAGGTGGGAAAGAGGATCACGTCGCGTATGGAAGGCTGGCCGGTCAGCAGCATGGTCAGCCGGTCGATGCCCACACCCAGACCCCCCGCCGGCGGCATCCCGTACTCCAGCGCCTCCAGGAAATCCTCGTCGACTGCCTGCGCCTGTTCTCCGCCGAGCTCCTGCGAGGACTGCAGGCTTCGGCGCTGCTCGATCGGATCGTTCTGCTCCGTGTAAGCGTTGGCGACCTCGATCCCCCCGATGAACAGCTCGAACCGGTCGGCAATCTCCGGCTTCCCCGGGATCGATTTCGCCAGCGGCGAGAATATTTTCAGGAAATCGGTCACAAAGACCGGGGCATCCGCTTCATGCTGAAATAGCTCGTCCAGGGTAGCCAAGACCGCTTTGGCCAGCTGATTCTTCGGAATCGTGCCGACGTCCAGCTTCATCGCCTTTGCCAGAACTTCGACGGAGGACTGCGGTTTGACTTTAAATTTATTCTCTATGAGCTGGGCGAATGAAACCCTCTTCCAGGGCCGCGTCAAATCGATGGTCTTGTCGGCGAATTTCAGCTTCAGCCCGCCGTGCAGATCCTGCGCCAGGCCGGTGATCAGCTCCTCGGTCAGCGCCATCATCGAGGCGCAGTTGCCGTAGGACTCATACACCTCCAGCATGGTGAACTCCGGGTTGTGGCGCGTGGAGAGCCCCTCGTTGCGGAAGTTCCGGTTGAGCTCATACACCTTGTCGAACCCGCCGACGAGCAGGCGCTTCAGGTACAGCTCCGGTGCGATGCGCAGGTAGAGGTCCATGCCCAGCGCGTTGTGGTGCGTCTTGAACGGCCGGCCGGCCGCCCCGCCGGGGATCGGCTGCATCATCGGCGTCTCCACCTCCAGGAATCTGCGCCCGTCGAGAAACCGGCGGATGCCGGCCACGATCCGGCTCCTCGCCTCAAAGGTCTGCCGGGTCTCGGGGTTGCTCAGTAGGTCGAGATAACGCTGGCGATAGCGCAGCTCAACGTTCTGCAGGCCGTGCCATTTCTCCGGCGGAGGGCGCAGCGCCTTCGCCAGCAGAACCCATTTTTTGACGCGGATCGTCGGCTCCCCGGTCTTCGTCTTAAAGCAGGTCCCTTCTGCGCCGACGATGTCTCCGAGATCAAGGGCGGCCAATGAGGCGTAGCCCTCCTCCCCCAATTGCTCCTGCGAGAAGAACAGCTGGACCTTGCCGCCCTGATCCTTTAAATCGCCGAAGGTGGATTTCCCATGGGCCCGAATAGCCGTCAACCGCCCCGCCGCCTTGACCTCTTTCTCCTCCTGAAAACCAGCCAGCAGCTCCTGAATGGTCCCGTCCCGCCGGAAGGCGGTCTGGTACGGATCGGTCCCCGCGCTGCGGACCGATTCCAATTTCGTAACGCGTTGTTTTATAAGCTGATCCAGCGTTTCCATATCAGAAATTTCATTATAGCGGCCTTCTCGACGGAAGGAAAGCCAAACCGACCGCGATGATGCAGCAGATCGGAAACCAATCGCCCCACCGGGAATAGAGAGGCTGCTCCTGAGATCGCCAGACCTCCCCCACGGCGATCCCTTGCTTAAAACGGGGGACCTGGGCTTCTGCCGGCAGACGCCGCCCGCAGGGATCCACAAAACCGGTCCAGCCGGTATTGGCCGCCCGCCCGATCCAGACCCGGTTCTCCACCGCCCGGAAGACCGACGCCTGAAGATGCTGCACCGAAGCGGCGGATCGCTTGAACCAGGCATCGTTGGTGATCACCAGAAACCACTCCGCCCCTTCCCTCTTGAACCGCCGGACCAGATCCGGGAAGAGGTCCTCGAAGCAGATCAGGACGCTGAACCTTGCAAAGGCCTGCGGCTGCGCGGCGGGAGCTGCGCGGAACAGGGTGAATCGCCGGCCGGGGGCGAAGTTGGCCACGGGGTAAAATTTCTCCAGCCAGCCGAAGATCGGCTGAATGGGAATGAACTCCCCGAATGGAACCAAGTGGATCTTGTTGTATCGGGCCTGCTCCTGACCGTCCGCGCCGAACAGAGCAGCGCTGTTATAAATTTGGTCCGAGTTGAAATCTTCCGATTCGGTGGGGGTGCCCGCCAGTAAAGGCACGCCGCCCGCTTGCACCAGAGCGGACAATCGATGCTGGACGCCCGGCTCTTCCAGGAAACCGGGCACGGCGGTCTCCGGCAAAACAATCAGATCCGGATGCCGCCCCGCTGCTTGCCGGATGAGGTGCTCGTATCTTTTCCAAATGAACTCGCCGAAGCTCTCGTCCCACTTCTCCTCCTGCGGGATGTTCCCCTGAATCAGAGCCACCTTTAACGGAGAGGCTCCAGGCATGGACGGAGACACGAGGGTATGCCACACCTGATGATCGCGGAGGCCACCGTAGGCCAGCGACCCCAAGAGGCAGAGGCCCGCAATGAGTGTTGCCTTTCTGGCCATCTGCCGAGGGGCGCGCAACGCAAGCCAAAGGGCCGTGTTCACCAGGAGGACGAGAAACGAAACCAGCCAAACCCCGCCCAGATCCGCTATTTGGATAATGTCGAGCCAGCCCCACTGCGTGTGCGCCAGCAGGTTCCAGCCCAAGCCGGTCAGCAGGTGTGCGCGTGCGTATTCCAAAGCGGCCCAGGCCGCCGGCAGGATCACCAAGAGCCGCAGTGAATTCGGACAACTGCGCAGGAATCGGTGGGCCAGCCAGCCCCATGCCCCGAAGAACAACGCCAGATAAATGACCAGGAGAACCACGCCGGGAATGGTGACGCAGCCGACCCACCCCATTGTTCCGCCGAAAAAGAGGAGCCCGACCGCGTAGCCTCGGATAAAAGCCTGTTTAGACGAACAACGTTCGAGGGAAAAGAGCCAAGGAAGCAACGCCCCCCACGCCAGCCACCCCAGATCAAACGGTGGGTAGCTGAGGATCAGCAGAAGGGCCGAAAGGAGATAACCGTAAGCTACTGCTTTCCTCCGAGGCTGGGAAATCCGGCTGCTGTTACAATCCGAAGAGCCTCCTCCTCGGTGAAACCCCGGTCAACGAGAGCCAGGTAATAGTTCCGGGTGTAGGTGGCCAGGTTCTGCGCAATCTGCGGCTCCGCCAGCGTCTTGGCCATGCTCTGCAGCATCGCGGAGATCATCTGCGCCATCATCGGCCCCATGACCCCCTGCATAAGCTCTTTCATCTCCTCCGCAGTCGGCTGACGGTTTCCTGAATTCGCAGACGGTGCCCCTTTTTGTTCTGGTTGCCCCGCCGGTTGATCTGAACCTTGCGAGGCCATCTGCCAAGAACCGCCGGCTTGTTCCTCTTTACCCTGTTCCTCCGCCTGCGCAATTCTTACAAGGGTCAGCGACAACGCCATCACCAAGAAACTGCCGAGGATTCTCTTCAACGTCACGATCGTTCCCTCCTTAGGCTCCATGACACCGTTTGAATTTTTTCCCACTGCCGCATGGGCAGGGATCATTCCTGCCGACCTTCGGTTGTTCCCGGTGAAAAGTATTTGGTGGTTTTTCGGGACTAGCGGATTTTGGCACCGAGAGACCCAGCGACAGCGAAACGTCTTCATCGTACCCTACTGGAAATGGTTGGGGACGCTCTGCCGGCTGAGGCGGCATCTCGGTCACCCGCTGCGCCTCCGGATGCAGGAATTCCGTCGGTGTCAGGACCCGGCGGATCGGCTCCGTGCGGACCGCCTGGATCTTGAAGATCAGCTCCACGATTTCCGCCCGGACCGACTGCACCATCTGGGTGAACATGGAATAGGCCTCGTGCTGATATTCCACCAGCGGGTCCTGCTGGCCATAAACCCGGTAGCCGATTCCCTCCCGCAGATGATCCATCCCGTACAGGTGGTCCTTCCACTTCGAATCGATGACTTGAAGCATCATCCACTGTTCCAGACGACGCATCTGCTCTGATCCGAACCCTTTCTCGCGGACCTCGTAGGCCTGATGCGCCGCCTCGTTCAACTGCTCGCTCAGTTCCTTTCTATCCACATTCTTCACCTCAGGCATCGCGATGCCGAACTGCGTCTGAAAGGCATTCGCCAACTCCTTGAGGTTCCATTCCTCTGCGTCCAGATGCACGGGAGCGTAGAGGGTCAGTAAGCCATCGATCACCTCATCCACCAACTCCAGTACCTTGTCCTTTAGGTTTCGACCCTCCAGGACCCCACGCCGCTCTTTGTAGATCACCTCCCGCTGCCGGTTCATCACGTCGTCGTACTTCAGCAGGTTCTTGCGGATCTCGAAGTTGTGCATCTCCACCCGCTTCTGGGCCGTCTCGATCGCCTTGGTCATCATCCTCATCTCGATGACCTCCCCCTCCGGGATCTGAGCCTTCACCATCTCCATCAGACGGTTCTCGCCGAAGATCCGCATGAGGTCATCCTCGAGCGAAACGTAGAAACGGCTGGAGCCGGGGTCTCCCTGGCGGCCGGACCGGCCCCGCAGCTGGTTGTCGATCCGGCGGGATTCATGGCGCTCGGTCCCGAGCACATGGAGGCCGCCCAGGGTGACCACCTGGTCGTGTTCCTTCTGAACCTGCGTCTTCATCTGATTCAGGATCTGCGCCTTCACATCCTCCGGCGGCTCCACCCCGCCTCCCTCGGCACCAGCCGATTCCGCGCCGGATCCCTGCTTGCGCTGGATCTCCGCCGCCGCGAGAGATTCCGCGTTGCCCCCCAGCAGGATGTCGGTCCCGCGGCCGGCCATGTTGGTCGCGATGGTGACCCATCCGTAGCGGCCTGCCTGCGCGACGATCTGCGCCTCCTGCTCATGGTAGCGGGCGTTCAGCACATGGTGCGGGATCCCTTTCCGAAGGATCGCCAGCGAGCGGAGGGTCCGGCTCAACCGCTCCAGCGAATACAGAAGTTCCGATTTCCGATCGAATTCCCGCAGGCGCTCCACCAGCGGGGTCAACTGTTCCTCTGTGAGCGCCGTCGATCCCTTGCATAGGCGCTTCAAATTTTCCTCGAACGGGGCCTCCGGGAGCTTCACCTTTCCCTCCTGCAGCAGCTTCAAGATCTGCTGGCGCTGCCTCTGCATCCATTCCACCAGCGCCAACGGCTGCTTCAGGAGCTGAGAAAGCCGCTCCGATTTCTCGATGGAGATGGTCCCCACCAGCACCGGCCGGCCCTGCGCATGCATCTCGGCGATCTCTTCCACCACGCCGATGAATTTCTCCCGCTCCGTCCGATACACCACGTCCTGATGGTTGGCCCGGATGAGGGGCCGGTTCGTCGGGATGGTCACCACATCCAGCTTGTAGATCTCGTGGAACTCGGCCGCCTCCGTCGAGGCGGTCCCGGTCATGCCGGCCAGCTTGTCGAACATGCGGAAGTAGTTCTGGAAGGTGATGGTGGCCAGCGTCTGATTCTCCCGCTCAATCTTCAAACCTTCCTTCGCCTCGATCGCCTGGTGTAAGCCGTCGGACCAGCGCCGGCCCGGCATCAGCCGGCCGGTGAATTCATCCACAATCACCACCTGGCCGTCCTTCACCATGTACTCCACATCCAGCCGGTAGAGGGCATGGGCCCGCAGCGCCTGGTTGATGTGATGGACCACCGTGACGTTTGCATCCTCATACAGGTTCTCCAACCCCAGCATCTCCTCCGCCTTCTTCACCCCCTCCTCGGTCAGGGCTGCCGAATGGGCCTTTTCATCCACCGTATAGTCCTGCTCGCGAGAGAGCTTCGGGATGATTCGGTCGATCCGGTAATAGAGATCGGTCGATTCTTCCGCCGGCCCGGAGATGATGAGCGGCGTGCGTGCCTCGTCGATCAGGATCGAGTCCACCTCATCGACGATGGCGTAGGAAAGCCTCCGCTGCACGCATTCCTGAACGGAGATGGTCATGTTGTCCCGCAGGTAATCAAATCCGAATTCGTTGTTCGTGCCGTAGGTGATGTCGCATCCGTAGGCCTGTTGCCGTTCCTCCGAGTTCAGGCCATGTTGAATCACTCCGATGGTCAGCCCCAGCGATTCGTAGATCGGGCCCATCCAGTTCCGGTCACGCCGGGCCAGATAGTCGTTCACCGTCACGATGTGGACCCCGCGGCCCAACAGCGCATTCAGGTAGGCGGCCAGCGTCGCCACCAAGGTTTTTCCTTCGCCGGTGGCCATCTCGGCGATCTTGCCCTGATGAAGCACCATCCCGCCGATGAGCTGCACATCGAAGTGCCGCATCGAAACCGTCCGCCGCGCGGCCTCGCGCACAAGCGCAAAGGCCTCCGGCAGGATCTCCCACAGCGCCTTCTCTTCGATCTTCAGCCTGCGCTTGCGCTCCAGCTGCTGCGCATCCTCGTTCAACGGCTCCCCCTCGGGCGCCGGCACCGATCCATCGGGATTGAGCCCTCCTCCGAGTTCCCCGATCCGTTTCTTCAGCCGCGCCCTGAGCTCCTCGCTCTTCTGCCGCAAGCCGGCATCACTCAACCCCTTCATCGCCGGCTCCAGCGCATTGATCTTCTGCACCACTGGCGTGAGCGGCTTGAGAGCAGCCACGTTCTGCGAACCGACTATCTTCTCCAGCACCCAGGTCAGCATCTTATTTCCTCCCTTGCGCCTTCCAGCGCAGGTAGGCGTCGAGGAACAGATCCAGTTCCTCCCCATCCAGGATCGCCTGGGTCTTGCCACTCTCCACATCGGTCCGATGGTCCTTCACCATCTGGTACGGCTGCAGCACGTAGGAGCGGATCTGGCTGCCCCATTCGATCTTCTGCTTCTGCCCGTATTGCTTCATCAGCTCCTCTTCCCGCTTCTTGCGCTCCACCTCCACCAGTCGAGCCCGGAGCACCTTCATGGCGAAGGCCTTGTTCTTGTGCTGCGACCGCTCGTTCTGGCACTGCACCACGATCCCCGTCGGGATGTGCGTGATCCGCACCGCGGAGTCGGTGGTATTCACCCCTTGCCCGCCGGGGCCGCTGGAGCGGTACACGTCGATGCGCAGGTCCTTCTCCTGAACGTCCAACTGGATGTCATCGGGAATCTCGGCAATGGCGTCCACCGCGGCAAAGGAGGTGTGGCGCCGTTTGTTGGAATCAAACGGAGAGATTCGAACCAGCCGGTGCACCCCGGACTCCCCTTGCAGCAGTCCATACGCGTAATTGCCCTGAATTTCCATCGTCACCGATTTGATCCCCGCCTCTTCACCCGCCAGGTAGTCGATCACCTGCGTCTTGAACCCCTTCAACTCCGCCCAACGGCTGTACATCCGGAAAAGCATCGAGACCCAGTCGCAGGATTCGGTCCCGCCGGCGCCCGCCGTGATGGAAAGGATCGCGGGGTTGGGGTCGCTTTCACCTTGAAAGAGGGTGCGTTTCTCAAGATCGGCTACCTCTTTGGCCAGTTTGACCAGGGAACGTTGGAAGTCCGCCTGCGCGGCGGTGTCCTTCTCATCGATGAGGGTGGAAAGCTCCTGCAGGGTCTCCGCCTCGGCAGAGGCGGCGCGCCAGGGCTCCGAAACCAGTTTGAGGCGCTTGAGCTCCTGAATGATCACGTTGGCCTTGGCCTGGTCATCCCAGAAGCCGGGCGCAGAGAGGTTCTGTTCGAGGGTCTTTATCCGGGCTTCCGCGGAGTCCAGGTCAAAGATACCTCCGCAGGTTTGCGAGGGTCTCTCGCAGATGGGTCAATTGGGTGACAAGGGTAGCGTCCATTGAAGCAGCATTTTACCACAACTCGCAGAGAACGCTTCTTCCGGGGACAGTTCTTTTGCTCTGGAAGGTGTTTAAGAACGGTGGTGCTGGTGGCGCTTGTGGTGCCGATGCTGGGACCAGTAGGTGCAGGCAATACCGATCGAGAAGATAATCCCAAGGAAACCATAGGTCATAAGAGCTCGATAAGTGTAGTCATTCATCTCGGCGCTCCTTTACTCCATCCAATAACTGGCCCCACCAAAAGGAAAGATAGCTCATGCCACCGCCTATGATTAACACTAGCATATCAAAACTTTTGTTTGCAATCAGATTCCCAACGACAGCCGTCGCGAAGACGATCTTGCTCAGGTCGTACAGGTACTTGGCTGCGTTCTCCCGCTGACGCAGAGTCATATCGGTATCTTACTTGGTATTTTATTTAAATGCAAACTATTTGTATATATGTCTCTTGGGCGTCACGCGTATCGGTCGGAGAAGATGCTGCGCAGGAAATCTTCCCGGAGAATCCCCTCAGTGCCCAGGTAGGGCGCTGCAGGAAGGATCAGCAACACCGGCACGGAGGAACTCTGGCCCCGCTGCCACAGGGCCACCGCATCGGTGATCACCAGCGGCAAGGCCTTCTTCGGCAGCAGACGCTCCGATCTTTCCGGCAACTCCAGGTAGACCACGTTGGAATCGGCTGCTGCGTCTTGATGGTACAACTTCATTTGAATCACCTGGTAGCCCTGCGCGCGATACTCCTCCACAATTTCACTGATCAACGGCTTCACCTCAATGAACGGATAGCCGCTCCAACTGCGCAGAAACCGGGCCGTCTCCTCCAACTCCGCCGCGGAGGCGAATCCACCTGCCGCCGGTTCCAATAACACCGCGATCCGCTCCCCATGCCCGGCCGCCACCCGCACCGGTCCCCTCGCCGCATCCGCCAGTTCTTCGAACATCGCTTCCTCCAACCCGGCGGCAGGGCGCAAAATGGCCAGGATCCGTTCCGGCGCGGTGGCCGCCTCCTCCGGAAACACCGCGGCACGGTGAAGGCCGACATACCAGGCGATCTCATTCGCCAATTTGTCCCGCTGCCCCGTCCGGAGGAGATCCAGCCATTCAGAAACACGGCCTTCATCCAGGGGAACGCCCAGAGGGCGGGACAACTCCTGCCGGATCCGGGCCAGCAGGTCTCGAACCTGCGCGGGATCTTCTTGGCCTTCCAGAACCCGCTGCCAGCGGGCCTTCAAACGGGCGATCCGGTTTCGGATCGCCTCCTCTTCCCGCAAGTCTCTCCCAGCCTCTTCCGACTCCTCGCCGTCACGCAACTGATGGAACCGTTTATAGAGCATCTCAGCCCGCGCCCAATCGGTCAGGCGCACGTACAACTCCAGGGGGTTAGGAGAATCTTCCACCTTGCTCTCCAGCTGTTTCCGGAAAACAGGATAAATTTCTGGAATAGCACGATGGGTCGCCGACCGTATTCGCCCGAGAAGCGGGATTCCTTCCTCGATACGATCAAAACCGGGGGTTCGCGCCGCCGTGATTTCCGCTGCAACCAGGCTGGCTAAAGCGATGAGAATTTTGTCGTCCCACCGGGGATAATTGAGCTGAAGCCTCTGGTACCCATCCTGGATTTCCACGTAGGGATTGGGATTCGAGAGAGTGGCTCTCGATTCCCAAATGCCGATCGTGTTCAACGTAATACCGCGGGCGACACCCTTGAATATCCGGATCGCTTCTTCCCGGGCCCAATCCTTCCCTGGCTCCGGAATCATTTGAGTGACGGCCTCCACCACATGCTTGGGCAGATCCCGGTCAATCGGAAGATCGGCAATGAGGGTCGCCAACGCCAAAGAGCCGTCTGGAGAGGAAGCCACAGCCCGAAGGATGCCGTCGGCCGCCTCCTTCGCCCCGGGGGCCGATTGCCGGACGAAGGCGTCTTCCATCAACTGGATGATCTCCCGTCTGCCTCCGGACCAGACCAGCGCGGAGAGGAGTTGTCCTTGCTCGGTCGGCTTGCCTTTCAACGCCTGGACACCCCGGCCGAACAATTTCAGCCTCTCCGAGCGGTCCCGCGTGGAGAAAAGTTCCTTGAACAGGGACCTCACCCAAACTCCCGGGAAAGAATTCTCCTCCATGCCAGCACCGGGTGGAAGGAGCGCTGGTTCTGGCACATCCAAGCGCCGGTAGGGCTGCGAATCCATCTCGAAGGTGGCCGGCACCTGCAGGTGCGAATCCCGGGTTCGGACCTGCACCATCCTCCAAGTCGGAATTCCATGGCCCTCCGAGTAAGCAAGCACGAACCACGGGTCATTCCTTTGCACCGCGGACCTCAAACGGCCCTGTTCCCGTTGCACCGCCCGAACTGCCGACTGCACCAAGCGGTTCAACCTCTCATCTTCAATCAGCGGTGGTAAATCCCGATTACCAAGCCTCCCCAAAGCAACAAACGGCCAGGCATTTTCTTCTCTAGGCGGGAACGGTTCCCCGAGAGGGTCCGCCAAACCGATGATCTGTCCCCTTTCATCCATCAGCAGTCGAAACAGCAGGCCATTCCGGAAAGGAGCCATCTCCTCCCCCGCGACAACGAGTGCTTCCACCAGATGCAGATGGACCCACCATTCCCATCGATTGGACCCGATCTGCTTCCCGCGGACTAAATGTGTTTCTGGAGGTCGAGCACTTTTCAAGGCTCCCGAGGGCTTGTCCCGTGTCATCAAATCCTCAAACTCTACTTCCCATTCGTTTCCTTCAAGAACCTCCCGAATAGTTTTGCCAGCTTGATCCCGAACTCGCGCTCCCAAAGCCCGCTCCTCCAATCCGGCAAAGGTCCATTCCTCCTCCCACCGAACTGAAGAAGGGACTTGGCCTTTGACCGATGCATGCCCATTGGAAACAGTGAAGTGGATCTCCCCTTGCCCATCGGCTAATTCGAAGGTCACGGATCTCTCCAGAATCTCCTCTCGAGAAGGAGAATGTTCGATACGGCTCACGCCATTGGCCAAGCCGATCGCCTGCAAGACTTGCCGGACTGCGCTGTCAATTTCTTCCGGCGGCACCTCGGGCCCCGGATCGAATAGAACGGATGGGGCTCCCCCCGTATCGACCGAAGTCACTTTCCCGCTTTTTAGATGGACCAGCCACAAGCCCTGTTCGCTGTCTAAACCGAGGATCCGATACTCGCGAGGCAGCCCCTCCAGAACCTCGGGGAACAGGCTCCATTCCGGCTGAACAGTCCCATCCTCTTTCTGGAACGCATGGATGCGAATCTCTTTCAAGAAACCCTCCCCATCCTGCTCAATCACAAAGGGGAATGCCGGACTGTTCCTGAGCAGCATCACCAACATCCGGTGATAGTGCGCAAACTCGGGGGGATCTTCTTTGAGCGGAGCATCCGGTATTCCGCCGCCATCGGGTGGGGGTTGTTGCACAGTCTTTTTCTCCAGATCCCGGAGCAGTTCTCTTCTCAGGGAGAGCGCTTGCATCCGAACCCCAGGTTCCACCTCAACGACGGAGAGAGCGTCCACAATCTTCAATGCCTCAGGATATTTCCTGAGGTCGTGGAGCAAACCGGCAATCTGAAGCATCTCCTGCGGGGATCTGTGAGATACATCCTGAAGTACCGGTGCAGCAATCTCCCTGGCCTCTTTGAATTTCCCAGCCTGGTGAAGGATGTGAACCGCTACCGTAACAACCCTGAGATCTTTGGGATCCTGGCTGAGCAGTTCTTGAATGATATGCTCCGCCTGTTGCTGACGACCCAACTTGCTGAGAGCCTTTGCGTAGACAGTCAAGGCAGAGCGATTCCTAGGATCGACACGAAGAACCTGTTCCAGGATGGGGAGGGCTTCTTGGGATTTTTCCGTCAAAACCAACAGCCTTGCCTTCTCAAGCAGGAAATAGGGATTTTCCGGCCACTTCACAAGAGCCCACTCGATGACCTCAAGAGCCTGCCTATGCTGCGACCTTCTGATGAATCCGTGGACCTGCGCAGAGACCTGTTGCTGATCCTTTTTTTCATTCACAAGACTTCCCAAAAAATTTGACCAGAATGGCTTCAGGCTCGCCCAAAAGTAGGACCTGTATTCTCTTTTTAACCTGGGATACTGCTGCCTGTTAGAAAGAGCCTCTCTCTGCGCCGTTTGATCGTATCGCTCCAGGAGTCCGCGCATCCTCTTCTCCAAATCGCCGGAGAGAAACGCCTTTTCCTTGTGCCGGTCTAATACCGCCTCCAGCACCGCAGCTGAGGCGGCCAGGTACGGAATTCCAGAGTCTGAGGTTCTCAGCAGATCAGATTTCTGAAGAGCATCCAGTGTTTCCTCATCACCTTGTATGGCCGCCTCCCAGAAGGCCGCCCAGCGATGGGTATGATCCGATGGAGGCCGCGGCAGCCAATCGAAGCTGAGGGCCCAACCCAGGGCCGCGGCATGCACCTCCAAGGCCTGCAAACCCAGCTGCCTGTCCCAGGGATGGATCGAGTCGTTTTTCTTCACAGATCCAATAAGGAACCGCCTCATGAAGAAACCCGGAAGGCTGAATTGCGGATCCGGCGCCTTTGCGCCATCCCTTAGAATCCTCAGGAACTCCTTTTGCCCCGCCGCACTCGGAAGTTTGGAGGAACCAAAAGTCCCGCCGATCAGATTTCTCTGCAGCGCATGCACCCACTCCTTCAGATACCAATGGTTAAGATCCCGCTGCGAGTCGTCATGCGAAAGCTTGGAAAGATCCAGCGCAATCCGGGGACCTTCCGGCGTCCCGAAGGTAACAAACCGACGCCGCGGATCGGCCTGTTTAAAAAGCAATTTCGGTTCTACTGTGAATCCGTGCTTTTCACGGAAGAATTCGATGAACCGGTGGTTCATTTCCTCCAGATCATGCAATCGCTTCACGGTCCAGCCATTCTTGGCCGCCTGCTCCGCCATCTGGCGAGTCAGTTTGTAAACCTGCACCAGCCGGTCCACTTCCTCCAACCCGGCGGCGGAGCGCCAGCGCCCGGCAGAGTCGTCCCAAACAGTTCTGCCGCTGGCGACGGCGTTGACAAACTGCCTTGGGTTCTCGGGTGACGAAGCATAGAGGGTATCGAAGAGAGCATTCCAGGCCGTTGGTTGATTCTGTTTTAATCCGGACAGATGCGTTTTGGTATCGAGAGAGAGCTCGCTCCAGAGAACACCAACTTCATGCTGTGCACGCAGATTCTGGACTGCATCCCATATCCGGGGAAGAATCCGCAGTTTGAACTCCAGAGATTTGATCCTGTCGAAGAGCTCCCGGGTTTCCCTTCGATAACTTATAGCCTTGCGTTTTTCCTTTGGGGCCTCAAGTCGCCTAAATTCCTCTTTGGCATCCTTCAAGTCGGCCTCTAATTTTTGGAGTTCGCTTCTTTGCGGCAGATCTTCCATGAGCTTTTCCAAAACAGCCGCCTCGACCTCTGCAGCCGAGGGTGCTCCTTCACTACCGAAAATTCTTCCGTATTCATGGTCCCGCATCAAGTTCCCCATCGCCGATGGGGTTTCGCCGAATGCATCCGGATCACGAACCACAGCCATTCCGGAGTCGATGAGATAGATCAGGTGTCGGAGCATCGGATGGGGAAGTTTCCGCCACGTGATCGCCTCGATGGTCTTCCCCGCAAACCCATCATCACGATCCAGCAGGAATTTCTGGGCCCAATCGAAGATGAGATCCTGCGCCCGCGAGAAATCCTTTTCCTCCCCTTTCTCGAGCCGATCAAGAATTCGCGCCAGGACGGCTCGTGCGGAGTCTGGATTGAGGAGCAACCACGTAAGATCGGCCTTCGGGCGTGAAATGAATCGAAGAATGGCCAAGGCAGATTCTTGAAGTTCTGCCATTGTTCTGACAACCACCCTTTCCTCCAGCCCGGCGGCCCCTCTCCCGCCCCCTCCCTGTCCTCGGATCTCCTCTCGGATCGCCTCCTCCACCTGACGCGTCGTCATGTGCCAGTTAAGCTTTCGGCGCTCCGCCAACCAAGCAGCCACGTAACGACCGAACCAGTACAGCCAACGATCATATCGATGTTGGGGCGGTAGATGCTGGGCTGCCTGGTCGAACAGCCCGTTGGCCGACTCAAGCGCACGCGTCAGCTCATCCAGCTCAGCCGGGGAGAGGGAGTCGATGATCCGGCGGGCAACTCGCGTCGCCGTGAACAACCTCAGCCTTCGCTCCCCCGCCAAGAACCTCATCAGGTTGATAAGAGGAAAGAATCTCTTAGCTACAGGGTGAGCCTGCGCCGGTATCGGGAGTTGGTCGTTCCCCAGCAGCTCTTGTCGGAACGGATCCAGCTCCTCCATCAGCAGGCCTGACAGATCAGGCGCATCGACATCGTTCGACCTGAACCTGAACCGGCCTTCGTATTCCCGGACTCGACCCGCCAGCGGGAAATGCAGCTTCCCCCGCTGCACAACGACTGTCGCACCGGTGTTCTTCTCCAACAGGGGAGGCAAGAATTCCTCCTCCAAGGCCCGATCCCGCTCCTGGTCGAAGCGCTTCTGAAAGCGGTACAGGCCGGCAAAGGCTTGGTGCGAGAGGGGCTCATTTCTTTCACGGTAGCGTGCCGCAGCCATCTCCCGCTCCGCAATGTTCGATCGCAACAGATAGAGAAAAGAAAGCAGGGTCGGCTCATCCGAAAGAACCTGAACCTCCCGGTTTTCCGTCGCCAGATACTGATGCAAAGGAAGGGTTGCCCCTGCCGATCGTCTTCCCTCCTCCGTATTGAGAATCCCCGGCTCGCGGCGGAATCGGGCGACGGCTTGTTCCACGTTCCGCCGATACCGCGTCCACAGCTCCGCCAACTGCGCACCCAGGCGCGTTCCCTGAATCCCTCGGTCCCCTTCCCGGCGTACCCGTACAATCAACTCATCCAAATTTTGGGCCGTCAATTGAAGAGCAACCTCGGGATGGAGTATCTCCAGATCTCGGAGCCGAGGCATTCCGTTCTCTAACACCAGAATCGCGGGCCGCCCCGCCGGGATCTCCCGGAGCCTCCTGACCACTTCCTCGTAATCCTCCGGTCCCTCGTGATCGTTGAAGACCCAAATCAGTTGCCCCTCCGGCGATGTGAGTAGTTGCTTGGCAACGATTCCTCCGCCGGTCAGGGCGGCGATTCCTCCTACCGTCACACCCAGGGCCGTCCGGCGGGAGATCCCGAAACTGGCCGCATCGGCGAACGCCTGAAGCATCGGCTCCGAGACGCTCAACGCCGTGACTCCTTTTCTGACGCGTTTGAGAAAATCCTTTTTATTCTCATAGCCTCCAAACGGTCTTTGGCGGACAACCTCTTGGGCGAACCGGAGCCTGAGGGGATCGCTCAGCGATTTCAACGGAACGATGCCGTCCATGAACGCCTTGATCCGCTTGGACCCCCAAAGGTTCACGTTCACGCTGACCTTCCTCTCCTCCAAACCGGCATAGACACTGGCAGCTCGATTCAGGACCTGCTTTCGAATCTGGGGATCGGAGAGGAATTGTTTAAAACCACTGGCGAACTGTTCCGGATCCCAGTCAAAGTGCTGCAACAGGGGCTCCGGCGGCTCGACCACTACATCCAGCACCCCCTCCTTTCCGATGGAACCAGACTGAGTCCACGCCTGCATCTCCTCCTCATTCAACCGGCCTACGTAGAGCAGATCGAACTCAGCGTTGAAAGCCTCCTTCGACTGATAACGATAGATGCCTTCTTCATCATAAACTGCCGGTCCCGCATGGTCTTTCCTGCCTACCTTTCGAAACAGCCCACGGCTCGCTGCCCCTGCCGGGTTGCCAACTCGTATTAATCGTGATGGGTGCAAGGTTACTCCCAGTTCCTCTTTCAGCCCAGCCACCGCGGCCTCAAGCGGATACTGATCAATCTCCACATGCCTGCCGGCAGAAAAATCCAGGAGGCGATTGCCCGACCGCCGCTGGAGAATCCACTCACCCCTCGGAGTCAGCAGGAGGACGAACACGACGGCGTGCCAATCTCCGTCCCGGTGGATGGCCTGGTACCGTTTTGCCTGACCGGTAGGCCACCCATGGTTCGACAACACCTCCAGAAAGGAGCCCTTTTCGGGCGGGCGGGTCCCAAGCTCACGGATGGCCCTGCGGAGATCTGCCTCGTTCCTGCCGAAAGAGGCGGCCCAGGCGATCAGCTCCGGCAAGGAGAGCAGGTCGGCCTGCTGCATTTTCTGCTCCAGCTCCTCGGTAAACTCTGCGAGACGGGGATCCTCCTTTGGCTCAGGGGCCACCCTCCGTGTAAGGTGATCCAGAAAAAAGCGACCCTCGGTTGTCCGGAGCCAGGCCTTCACATGAGGTGAATCCAGCCATTGCTTCAGTTCGGGACGCTTTGAACTCAGCGCCGTCCGAACCAGGTCCTGGAAGCCCAGGGTTCGCCTATGTGGGTGCGCGGGGTTGCTCCACATCTCCAGCTCCTGCCAGAGCTCTTCCGTTGTCTTACGCACCCGGCCCCACTCCTCCGCCGTCGATGCCACCGCCGCCATGCCCCGCACAGCCCACGTCCGCGTGAACATCCATTCCTTTGCATCGCTGGCCAACTCCTCGAAGGTTCTGAGCAGATCCTCCCTGCGTTTCGGGCCAACATTTCCCTTCTCGGCGAAAATAACCACCCAGTGGACAATCTCCTTGCGCTGGCCCGGCAGGAGAGATCCTCTCCAAGCTGACCCATGGCGGTGCCATTCGATGATCTGGGGAACGGGATTGATCTCCCGCTCTTCCGATAGATTTCTCAAATATTTGATAATCTGCCCCTCCCATCTCAAATCTGAAATCGCATTCCTGGAGAACCCCTCCTCCAGCCCGGCGGCGGGGCCTTTCTCCTTGTCGGGAGGCGCTTTGGGCGCCGGCAGGTTGTCGCGGATCCGATCCGACTTGATGAGGGGAACCCACTTCATCGCCGGCCATCCCGTCTTGAGCTGAAGCGCCGGGGAGATGCCCAGGTACAATCCTTTTTCCCCGAACGAATTCTCCAGGTTGGTCCCGGCCTCCTCCTCGCGAAACAGGTGGCCCCGCTTCTGCAGGCGCAGGGGGAGCGGTTCCGAACCTAATCCCCGCAGGACCAGCCGAGCCAGGCGCAGTTTCTCCTCAAGAAGACTTCCCTGGAAATCCCGTATGAAAAGAATCCCTCGTCCGTTGTAATGGGTCCCTCCGGAAGTGGGATAACCGATCAAAACCACAAATGCTTTTCCCGCCTGGTCCTGGATCTTCGGCGCAGTAACGAGGTCGATCGGAAACTCGATCTTTTTGCGCAACGACTCCGGAGCCTCAAAAGAGACCCCTTTCAGCTCCAGGCCGAACCTCTTTCCGCTGACGTAGAGAAGGCCGGCTGAGGTATCCTCGATCATCTCCTGGAAAAAGGCTGAGTCCCTTTTGGCCACTGCCTTGTAGAACGGGCTGGTGGCGACCTTTTGACGAGTCTCCAAGGGCAGGTCCTCAAGGGCCCTGGGATTGACGTAAAGATAAACCGGCGACTTCGGGTTGAGCTGAAGGTGGGCCATATCCGGCGAGGGCAGGTATTGCCGCAATGGCGGGTAGGGGATCTTCCGCTCGTCCAAGGCCGCTTTGACATCGCTCAGCACGGGCAAAGGCAAAGACCAAAGATCCTTTTTCGAATCCAGAACCTTGCCGTAATCTCCCAGCGCCGCGTGGACCTCGGAGAGCCGCTTCGCGACTTCTTCCTTCCTCGAGGGGCTGCTCTTCAAGACCGCGTTGTTTTCGAGGTGCCATCGCAGGAGCTTCACCGCCTCATCGTAGCTCCCTTGAGCCCCCAGAAAACCGGAGAGCTGGTACAAATCCTCGTCCGTGTAATTTGCCTCCACCACCCCCTTGGCAGCCATCCATCCCTTGTAAGTCTGGAAGGCGGCTCGCGGATCCATCGGTTCCTGGAGCCTCCACAAATCCTCCATGGCATCAACCGTCTTGAGATCCTTCAACAGCCCGATCTTCTTTAAGTAATCCGCTGTCTTGATCGCCTTCTGGTATGCCGCCTCCGCCTCGGAAAGCTTCGGCTGCTTTCCGGCAGCAGGCTTGGAATCCGGCTTCGGACCCGCCGCGGAGGAATCGAGAATAGCCGGCAAGGCGCTGAATCCCAACAGAAAGGCGGCAGCCCATGAGAGGAGGGGTTCCTGCAATCTTCCGGAAAGACCCCGATTGGGCGGAGTTCTCACCTCCTCCAAACCTGCGGGGGAGAACCGGCCCAACCAGGACCCCAGAATCCGCAACTCCCCCCCCATGCGCGCAATCCAGATTAAGTAATGGATGCTCTCATCCGCTGGAACCATCAGGTCCGCTTCGATCCTTTCCGGGGGAGACAGTCCAAACTTGATGACGGAATCGTCAACCTGCTCCTGGCGGCGCTCTGCGGACTGGACAGCGGTGTCCACTAGAACCTTGACGTTCTGAAAATCTCCGCCCCGAATGCTGTCCAGGATTGCAGGCAGATGTTCATGAACAACCGCCCGGAGCTCCCGAATCTTGGGCGAATCTCCCGCTTCGGCGTGAAACCGTTTAAACTGCCGCTGCGCATACGCCGTGAAGCCGGCCATCCCCTTGGCGACAACCATGGGGTCCTTTTCCTCTGGGTCAAATGCATAGGCGCTTCGGATCCGCACCGCCCAATCTCCCAGCTTTGTCTTCAGCGCCTGAAGCCATTCCCGGTAAGCCGGAACTTGCCCGGCAGGAACCCGCAAAACGAGCTCCAACTGTTCCAGAGCTTGGGTCTGGGCACTAGCTTGCTGAACAGCATTCTGTTGGTCTTCCAGCCACGACCCCGCCAGATGGATTTGGTCTTCCGCCTCCGGGAACTCACCAGCTTCGATCTTGGCCTGAACAAGGGGCAGCCGATGGTTGAGAAAATGATACAGATCTCCGTAAGACTGAAGGTGAGCGAGAGAGTCCACTAACTCCTCATCTCTTCCCTTCCAAGCCTCCTCCGGGTCGACCAGAGTCTCCGACCCCAACAGTTCCTCCTCGAATGCCTCTCCATGAAATTGCTGGAATCCTTTGCGGGCCCATTCCATGAATTCCGACCACTCCCTGGAGAAATCTTTGGGGCTTTC
>JAHFFF010000008.1 GCA_023248095.1 Candidatus Omnitrophota bacterium
AACGAGAAGAGCTCCTCACACGATTGCAGTACTGTCAGCGGGGGATCGTGGAGTTGATACAGATCCAGGTAGTCGGTCTGTAGCCGTAGGAGCGTTCCTTCGAGCGCTCGATCCAGGTGTGTAACAGAGAAATCTTGGCCGCCATTCGGATCCGTACGGCCTCCCTTCGAGGCGATGACCACCTTTCCCCGTACATCACGAAAGGCCCGGCCGATCAAACGTTCACTGTGACCGTAGCCATACAGATCCGCGGTGTCGTAGAAGGTCACCCCTTTCTCGTACGCCCGCTTCAGCGCCGCCAAGGACTCTCCATCATCGGTGGAACCATATCCCACCGCCTGCCCAATCGTACCGCCGATGCCCCATCCACCGAACCCGATCTCGGACACGGTGAGGCCTGTTCTTCCCAGCGGACGGTAGTTCAAGAAGGTGTTCCCTAGGGGTTAGTAGTGGCCAGCTAGCTCGACCGTGACCGGCTTGTTGCCGTACATGTAGGCGCCGCGCTTATTGCTGTACCAGATCACCTCTCGGCACCACTCCTCCCAGGAGGACCATCCCTGGCTTGTGCGATCAATCCAGTGCTTGGTCGGCTTGTTCTGAAGAGGTGACGCCTCACCCCTGATCACCGACTGGTAAAACTCCAGGATGTTGTACGGAATCTCCAGCATCAAGTCTGAGTCCTGGAAAGGCAGCTTGATCAACCGGTGGTTGATCTCTACTGCCGACTGGAGAAGGTCGGGAGGAAGAGGCTTGCCCTTTTGCTCCAGGAAGCGTACCAACAGCCGTTCTGCCTCCTCATAGAAAATCTCCAGCTTATTCTCCGTACAAAGCTTGATCAGGATGTATTCGTCCGCCGGCCACCAGATCGCCAGCCAATCCTTCGATTGGCAGTACTCAAATCCTCCCCTTTGTATGTCCTTTGCCTTCTCGATGAAAAAGTCCCGTACGGACGAAAGGATCGGGAACTCCCCGACCGGCACCTCATCCAGGAAAAGTTCAAAGAGGTCCCGGTAGGTAACCGAACAGAGTTCGTGGAGGAGCACGAACGGAATCTGAAGGATCTTGTCGAAATGGAGCAGGGCCGCCATCCAGGCGTAGGCCCGCACCCGGATCCAGTCCTGCCTCGGCATCGTGGAGGTGCCAATCACCATCTCCTGCGTTTCGTGGATCTCGCTCTCTGCGTCCTCCAGCAGTCCGTGAATGTTCACCACTCGAATCTCGACGGTCTCCATGTCGTACCTCTTGCGGTATTCCGGATCGCCCATCTCCGCGTTCGGAAGGATCGAGAGGTTGTTGAACTGGATGCGGTTGTGTTGCCCTCTGTCGATGACCGCCGAGACCCCTTCCGCGAAGGAGGCGTACGTCTCCCCAGGCAGGCCCAGGATCAGATCGGTGTAGGTGTCCACATTGGCACGCGCGAACCTGCGCTGAAGCTCCTGATAAGTTTCCGTCGAGATGTTTCCGCGCCGAACACTGACCAGCGTTTTCGGATCCAACGACTGCAGCGCGATGTCCACCCCTTTGTTCAGTCCCGCGTCGGAGAGGATCTTCTGGACCTCAAAGGCCCGCTCCGTCGCGTTCTTGGTGTTCTGAACCGACATGGCATGAGGGTAACTGGTTCGCCGCTTTGCCTCCGCTACACTGCGGGCGATCTCGATGTCCCTGGGGAGCATACCGAAATTCGAGTCACAACAGAAGATGTACTCAATCCGATTGGCCGCGAACCAGGCCACCTCTTGTTGGAGCCGTTCCAGGCTGAACTTGTACACCTTGCTCTGCGTTGCTGAGCCCCAATCGCAGAAGGTGCACGAGAAGGGACAGCCCCGGTTGGTCTCCCAAAGCCCGATCCAGTGCTCCTGAGGATGGGTCTTCATCAGGCCATCAAAGGTTCCCACTAGGAAGGGGGAGGGCACCGAATCCAGATCGTCAATCCTGGGAGCCCTTGGCGTAATCACGTGTCCTCCATCCCTCCGGATGAAGCTAATGCCTTGTACCTCCTCCCAGGATCTGGAGCGGGTTCTCTCCAGGATCTCGACCGTCACCCGTTCCCCCTCCCCCATGCAGGCCACATCGATGAAAGGATGCTCTCGCATGAAGCGCTCGTTTTCCTCCAGCCGAACCGGTACGTGGGGTCCACCAAAAACCGTGACGGTCTGCGGACTCGCTTCTTTTAGCAGCCTCGCCACCTCCAGGGAGATCCGGATGTTCCATACGTAGACACTGAACAACACCGCGTCTGTCCCTAGCAGCTTTTGCACCGCGTCCCGGACGGGCATCCGAGTGTAGAGGGGCAGCTGAAACTCGAACGCCTCGGGTTGCCTCAGATGCTTCTGGGCATAGGCCTGCAGCATCCCGATGGACAAAGGCAGGTAGTTCTGACCCGAGAAGGAGTTGTTGATTTGCACCAGCCCGACTTTCAAGGGACGGCAGAGATTCTCCACGGCATCACACCTTTAATATCATCGCGTCGCGTGTTTGTCTCGTTTCACCATCTGCCTTCCGATCAGCCACCTCCTTCGGGGCTTGATACAGGCTGTCGGGATTGTAGAAAATGATCTGGCTTCCGGAATTCTCAAATCGGAAAGGCACGTGCAGGAGGTTCTTCAACGCCTGGCCGATCTTTTGCTTCTGCTCCGGTCGCACAAACAACAGAAGGAATCCTCCCCCCCCAGCACCCAGCAGCTTTCCACCCAGGGCTCCTGCCCTGCAGGCAACCTCATAAATGGAGTCGACCAGAGGTGTCGAGATCATCCGGGTAAGGCTCCGCTTGATCCGCCAACTTTCGTCAAGCAGCCTCCCCAAATCCTCCAGATCCCCACGTCCCTGAAGAATCTCAATCGCCCTCTCCACCGTCTGCCGGATCAGCCGCAATTCCTCTTTCTTCTTCGAGGTTGCACGGATCTGTTCCCCTGCAATCTCTGAGGCAGTTCGGGAGATCCCGGTGAAGACAAGCAAAAAGTGATCCTGGAGGCGAGCCAGGAGCTCTGGTTCCATGAGGATAGGAGAAACGCGAATGGCTCCGTCCGTGAGGAAATCGATCCGGTTGAATCCACCGAAGGCCGAGATGACCTGATCCTGACTTCCGACATTCTCTCCTAGGAGCCCCTGCTCAACGTGAATAGCATCTAGCGCCAGTTGCATTTTCTGAGGCATGATCCCCTTGAGCCCGTACAGGGCGTGCAGGAGCCCCACCGTGAAGGCGGAGCTGGAACCCAGACCGGTCCGCGCAGGCAGATCTCCCTGGTGATGCAGATCAATTCCCTGGTCGATCCCCAGGAAATTCAAGGCCACCCGCGCCGCGGGATGTTCGATTTCGGAGTTATCCTGCACCAACTCGATCTTCGACCAGCTGATCCTGCTTCGATAGTCGAAGAACGGGGGAAGCCAGCGGCAGGAGATGTAGCAGTATTTATTGATCGAGGTCGACAGCACGGCACCCCCTTCCTCCCGGTACCAAGCGGGATAATCGGTCCCGCCCCCGAAGAGAGAGATCCGAAAGGGCGTGCGGCTCATAATCATCGGTCCACCTTCACAGAGAGTGTGGGGTTGGCCGGCTGGACGGCGGATGACCCGTTTTCGCGTACGTGCTTGCGCCGCAAGGGAACAGTTGTCATTTTCCGGATGTGCTGAACCACTTCCTCACCGAACTTCTCCCGCATCATCTCCAGATACCTTGGGCCTGTAAAGTAAATCCTCCATGCCCTGTCCCGGAAGGCCAGGACCTCGCTTGCCATCAGATGTTCCGTCGGCAGGGGAAGCTGCTCGTACGAATGCTGCGAGAAGTCGTGCCACTTTTCAGGCAGCGCCCAGCCCCGCTCCACAGCCAAGCTGTAAAGCTTCGATCCAGGGTAGGCCATGGCGCAGTAGAGGTTGGCCATCTCGCAATTCAGTTCCACCGCCAGATCCAAGGTCTCCTGCATCGACTCGGCCGTATCATCCGGCAAGCCGAAGATGTAATTCCCGATGACGTTAATCCCGGCCTCCTTGATCCTCTGCACGATCGCGCGGATGTCGTCCTCCTGAAAACGTCCCTTCTGCACCCCGTCCCGCACGTGCTTGCTGCCGGACTCGATCCCCAGCGCCAACCAATTGAAGCCGGCCTTCTTGAGTTTGTCCAACATGCGCTCCTTGACCGTGTCCACACGCGCATAAGCCCAGAAGTTGAATTTGTAACCACGCTCTATGATCCGATCACACAACTCCGTCAAGTGGCGTTCGTTCAAGACGAACATCTCATCCGCGATCTTGACGTTTTCCACGTGGTATCGATTGGCGAGGATCTCCATCTCACCCAGGATGAACTCAGGATCCCAACAACGAATGGTAGACCGTCCGAAGGGTGCATTGATGCAACAGAAGGTGCACCGGAAGGGACACCCCAGGCTGGTGTAGAGGGAGGCATAAGGCTTTCGGTCATGGATGTGGGCGAAGCTGTGCCAGTTGTGCGCCCGGTACCTTTGCATGGGCAGCAGATCCCACGCCATGCCCGGTAAGGTCCGGGACAGTTCCTCCTGGGGGATGACCGGCACCTCCATCGTAAAGGCAGGTAATCCGTCCTTCCAGTACCACAACCCCGGGACATGGGCCAAATCCGACCCGCTTGCGAGATCGGGAATCTGCAGGAGGGCATCCAACGTCCGGGGGCCCTCCCCCTGGCAGACGAAATCGGCTCCGGATTCACGCAGCGTCCTTTCCGGCAGGGCGGAGGGATGCCCTCCAATCATCACGATCCTGAGTGTGCCATCCACCTGCTTCAACTGCGAGGCGATCTCGTTCGCCATGGTCATGTTCTGGGTCGAGGCGGAAGGTTGTTGCCCATAGACGACCGTGGCCACAAGCCTCGGGTGCGCCTGGATTGCCCTTTCTCCGATTTCCTGAGCGCTCAGCCCCTCACCCTCTTGGTCAATGAGGTCTACCGCATATCCCCGGGCGCGGGCAAAGTTTGCCAACAAGGCACCCCAGATGGGTGGTTCTATGGCAGCGTACTCGGTGGCGAGATCCTGGTAAATGATTCGATTATTCCCAGGGCATACGATGAGCAGATCTACACCCGTCTTACGATTTGCTGGCATGACTAATTATTCTATGGTAATGCCGATCGACGGGCAATCGATTTCTTTCTACGAGACATTGGAATGCCCGCTCTTCCGGATGATCCGATAACCCTTGATGAGTTCCTGGATCCCCTGCTGCAACGACACGGTTGGCCTAAAGCCAGTTCCCTCGATCCTCTCATTGCTGACGATGTAGTCCCGTTTGTCAGGATCCTCCCCCACCGCAGCCTCGGTCACGTAGAAGTTCGGCACCTGTTTCTTGATTTCCTCGCACAACTCTCTCTTGGAGAGGTTTGCCTCACTTAAACCCACGTTGTAAGGACGGCCCTTCATGGTTTCAAAGTTCCGAATCGCGTGCAGGAAGGCCCTCGCCACGTCACGAACGTGGATGTAATTCCTTTTGAAATCAGCCTGGAAGAGAACGACGAACCCATCGGAGACCGCCCGGTAGACAAAGTCGTTGACCAGCAGATCCAGCCGCATCCGGGGACTGATTCCGAAAACTGTTGCCAGGCGGAAGGTCAGGCTGTTCCCTCCCTCCAGCACAATCTGCTCAGCCTCCACCTTCAGCCGCCCGTACGTTGTCAGCGGCCTCAGAGGGGTCTCCTCGCTGCAATGGAGGCCTTTCTGCCCGATCCCGTAGCCGCTGTTGGTCGTTGGAAAGATGACCCTCTGTTGCGGAGAGCGCAGCTCCATCACAAGCCGAACCGCATCCCGATTGACCGCCTGAGCCTCCCAAGGATCCCGTTCGCACAGCGGAGCACCCGTCAGACACGCCAGCGGCAGGATCCAATCCGCATCCTTCATGCATTCCGCCATAAGGGAACGGTCCCGAGCGTCTCCACGCGCGATGGAAAACCCAGGATGATGGCAGCAGTCCAGCAAGGGAGCCTGCTGGTACATGAAATTGTCCACCACCTGAACTCGGAACCCCTCCGCCAGCAGGGTCGGAACGAGAACCGACCCGAGGTATCCGGCTCCACCCGTCACAAGAACCTTCATCGTACAGATCCCAAGACGCCTGAATCCGTTCTCTGCTTCTGGAACCAGCGATAGGTCCGTTGCAATCCCTCTTTGAGTCCGACCTTCGGCATCCACCCCAAGGATCGAATCTCCGAGGAGTCCAGCCGCTTCTCCGGTGCTCCATCCGGCCGTGAGCGGTCCCACTCGATTCGCCCGCAGTAACCCACTACCTCAGCGCACCTCTCTGCCAGTTGTCCAATGGAGCAGATCTCACCCGCTCCGATGTTCACCGGGCCGGCATCGGCGTATCGATCCAGCAGGAGTTCGCAGGCCTCCGCCAGGTCGTCCGCATAGATGAATTCCCGCCGAGGATTCCCCGTTCCCCAAAGCGTCACCGTCGTCTTCCCCGCCTCCTTGGCCTCGTGCACCCGCCGCAGAAGTGCAGATAACACGTGCCCCTCCTGCAGGTCAAAATTATCCCCTGGGCCGTAGACGGTGCAAGGGATCGCGTTGACGAATCGGGTACCGTACTGCCGGTTGTAGGCGTCGCAGAGCCTCATCCCTGCCAGCTTGGCCAATGCGTACGGCTCGCTGGTCGGTTCCATCTTGCCGGCCATCAAATGCTCGGGCCGCATGGGCTGAGGGCAATCCTTCGGATAGACGCAGCCGCTGCCGAAATTCAGAAGCCGTTGAACCCCCGTTTTCCAGCTGGCGTGGATCACATTGGCCTCAATCATCAAGTTGTCGTACAGAAACTCTGCCGGCCGACGCATGTTCGCAGAGATCCCACCGACCAGGCCCGCCGCCAACATCACCCCCTCCGGACGTTCCCGTTCCAGGAATGCCTGCACGGCTCGGCTGTCCCGAAGATCCAGCTGAGAACTTGCCGCCGTGATCACCCGACAGCCTGCCCGATCGCTGAGGTGCCTCACCATCGCCGATCCCACCAGCCCTGTGTGGCCGGCGATGTACAGACTCCGCATGCTAGAAGGGTCCCTTGAATCGCTGCTCATAGCTGTAGAAACTTTCCCTGCTCAGATCGGTCTCGGACAACCCCATCATCCTTTCGGAAGTCCGGATGATGTCGACCGCGGAGGGGTAGAATTGGTTCTCCAACGGCCGCGTCGTGGGGCACGGCACGTGAGCGAATCCGAGCCGCTCCACCGGGTGTCGCAGCGAACCGAAGCAGGCGCGCGAGACCGTGTCCGCCAGCTCCGCTGAGAAACCACAGAAGGACCAATCGTAATCCGCGACCAAACAACGCCTGGTCTTGCGCACCGACTCGATCAGAAGATCCGGCTCCAGCGGCGAGACGGTGCGAACGTTGATCACCTCCAGCTCAATGCCTCGTCGAGCGAGCACCTCCGCTGCCTTCATCGCCTCAACATTCATCCAGGAGGTGCTTAACACCGTGACTGCGTCGCCTGTCCGCAGAAGCTCCGCCGGGCCGATGGGAACCAAACGGTCTTCATCCACCTCTCCCTCGACATCGTAGAGCCAGCGGTGTTCTAACAACAGCACCGGATTATCATCGCGGATGGCGGACCGGAGAAGCCCGTAGGCATCCTGCGGGCTGGTTGGAAGGGCCACCTTCAACCCCGGGATGTGGGCGAAAATCCCGTGCATCGATTTGCTGTGTTGCGCGGACTGTCCCCAACCCCGCCCAATGATTGCACGAATCACCAGAGGGACGCGCAGACGCCCCCCACTCATGTAGCGCACATTGGAAACCATGTTGACCAGCTGATTCATGCCCAACAGTAGGAAGTCAGCCCGGATATGGACATGGACCGGCCGCAGACCGGCCAACGCAGCACCCAGGGCCACCCCCGTCATTCCCTCCTCCGACAGAGGGGTACCGAAACAGCGGGTCGGCCCGAATTGTTCCAATAAGCCGACTGTACTCCCAAAGATCCGCTTGTGGTCAGGCACATCCAATCCGAACACAAAGACGGAGGGATCCTCCTCCATCTCGCGCCGCAGGCCAAGAGCCAACGCCTCCCGGAAGGTCATCAGAGAACTGCGCGTGGTGCTCATGAGAAGAGGTCGGTCAACAGCTCCTCCCGGCCTGGAAACGGAGCGCTTCGGGCCGCTTGGACAGCTCGATCCACCCTCTGCTGAACCTCATCCTGAACGGCGCGCAGATCGCCTTCTGAAAAACCGTTCCTGCGAAGAAGCTTCTCATATCGGAGAAGGGGGTCCAGTCGTTCCAGCTCCTCGGGGGTAGGGCGCCGACGGTAACCTTTGTCGAAATCCTCATTCGGGCCGACGTGTTCCAGGAAGCGGTAATAGGTTAGGTGAAGAAAACCAGGCATTCCATCCGATTCCATACGCTGCAACAGCTCCCGGGCCTTCTGCACCACCCCGACCACGTCCGAACCATCGCCACTCGCCACCTGACACCGGAAACCAGAGACCGCCTCCGGTATGGAGCGAAAACCCTGCCGATGACTCGTCGGGGTATGGATCGCCAATCCATTGTCCTCGCAGACAAATAAAATCTTCAGGCGGTGAAGAGAGGCAAAGTTCAGACTTTCCCAGAAGACCCCCTCCTCCAACGCCCCATCGCCGAAGAAGGCCACCACAGGACTTGATTTGTCCTGGTATCGATGGGCCAGCGCCATTCCGACCGCTACGGGGAGGGTGGTTGCCACGACGGCCGAGGTGGCCATGAGACCCTTCTCCGGATTGCACAGGTGCATCGATCCAGACTTGCCCTTGCCCGGACCTGTCAACTTCCCGTACAGCTCGGCAAAGAAGCCATCGACATCCCCGGTCAGGGCGAGGTAGAGAGAGTGATTCCGGTAGGTCCCGAATGCTGCTGTGCCGGCGGGGAGGGTGTGGCAGACCCCAATGGGAATCGCCTCCCCGCCCACCCCAAGATGAACCGGCGTCTTCATCTCGTCCTTGCCGTATTCCTGCCGGATCCGAGTTTCCGCCCAACGGGTCAGGAACAGCTCCTTGTAAAGCTGCAACGCCTCTTCCCGAGGGAAAGAGAGCTCTTCCTCAGAGGGCTTAACCTGCTTACTGGAAATAGGATTGGACGACTTCTGCAGCATACTCGATATCCTGCTCCGTGAGATACTGGTGCACCCCAAAGTGGAGACCGGTCCGCCCAATCTGTTCCGCCACGGGGAAACTGCCGGGTGCATAGCCTAGAAACTTGAAGCAGTTGTGCTGAACCGGCAGTGAACCGAACAGGGTCTTGCACTGAATCCCTCGGCTTTCCAGGTGCCGATACAATCCATCCACCGATGCATCCGGATCCCGAAGGAGTAAGGGAAAGGCATGCGGGCAGGTCACCTCCCCAGGTCCATCCGGGTAGAGGATCAGCCGGTCCTGAAGCGGCTCCAACAGTTCCCAGAGTCGCTGTAGGTGACGCCGTCGAACTGCGAACGTCTGATCGAAATTCTCCAAACCCTCCAACCCGATTGCCGCCTCCAGGTCGTTCATCTTGGAGTTGAAACCAACCCGGTCAAAGTGGAAGTACAGCTGTCCTCCCCGTCGGCCGTGGCTGCGAACCGATCGGCACAACGATGCCAACTCCGGATCGCTGGCTGAGATCATTCCCCCCTCTCCGCTGCAGATGATGTGGGCAGCGTAGAAGCTGAAGAGTCCCAGATCGCCGAAGGAACCCACCACCTTTCCATTCAAGGTGGCCCCGTGCGCCTCGCAGCAATCCTCAATCACCCTCAGCTGCTGCCTCCGTGCAATCTGCAGGATTCGATCCATCTTGCACGGTTTTCCCATCGTGTGCACCACCTGGATTGCACGGGTGCGCGGGGTAATGGCCGCTTCGATCTTTTCCGGATCGATGTTGAGTGTTTCAAGCTCCACATCAACGAATTTGGGCGTTAGCCCGGCCGCCAGGATGCAGTTGCCTGTTGCCACGAATGCGAGCGCTGGGGTGATCACTTCATCCCCCCGCTGCGCCCCTAGATCCAGCAGCGTCGCCGCAGCCACAATCCCGGCATCCGTACCGGAACTGGTTGCCACCGCAGACCGGTAACCGAACTTCCGCGCGAAAAGCTCCTCGAAGCGCTGAACGTTCGGCCCCTCAGAAACCCAGTTTCGGTCTAAGGCCTGTTGCAACAGCTGGCGCCCCAGCGATCCGACCTGAATATGCCCGAAGGTGATCCGATACGATGGGCTGGAAGGTGCCGACACGGCGGCAGTTGGACTCATGATGTGCGACTCCCCTGGTGGATGCTTGCGACTTCTGAATCGTACGACTCCAAAACGGACGCCGCCTGTTGATAAGTGGCCGGCAGGCCGATGTCGAGCATCCGCCCACTCGAAAGGAACGCCCCTGTTTTGCGCCCTCTTAGAAGCACGGACAAGTTGGCCTCCAAGCTGTAGGAACCCACCGGCCAGAAGGAGAGCATCTTCCGATCTAACACATAACACCCGGCATTCACCCAGCCGTCCTGAACCGTTTCGCGCGTCTCAAAATTGAGGATTTCTCCGAGAGGGCCGATCCTCCATACCCCTTTCTTCAGCGCCTGACCTTCCACCCGTTCCGCCTTGACTGCCACGACTGTAAACTCCCTCGCCCTTCCGGCATGCTCCTCAAGAACGGGGCGAAGAGGTTGTTGAACCCAGGTATCTCCGTTGAGTGCCACCAGGGTGTCCGAGGCCACGTGGTCGGCTGCATGTCGCAGCGCCCCACCGGTCCCGAGCGGCTCCGGCTCCACCAGAAGCTCCACAAAGGGCAGATCCATGGAATAGACGGACAGAAACTCCTCAAATTTCTCGGGCAGGTAGTGCGCCGCCAGCACGATACGACCAAATCCTTCACGTTGCAGACGGTGGATCAGCCTCAAGAGAAACGGCTCCCCCCCGATTTTCAGGAGGGGCTTCGGAACATCCGATGTCAACGTCCCCAAACGGGTTCCCCGCCCTCCACAAAGAATCACGACATCTGTCATGCTGGGATTCAGGTCCCGTGCGACCGGCGCATCCGGCACAAACCAGTCCCGCAATCCATCCCGTGAGAAGGCGCTTGGGTCGCTGGGCAACCGAATGAGCTTTGAATCTGTGATCCCAAGGGATGACAACCCCTCTGCCATGGCCCCAGGTAACCCTCCTGCTGCCACAATGACTCGGTCAAAACTCATGCCCCGGACTTCACGGACAGACTGTACTGGAAGGTTAAAGAAGGTTGGGCGAAGATCACGCTCCCCTACGACCCCCACCAGTGTGAGTCCCGCCTCCTGTATCGTCAGGTAAGAGATCTCAGCCAATTCTCCCGTGCCGACCAGTAAGATCCGCCGAACACCCCGGGCTGCCAGGCCCATCAGCTGTTCCGACAGAAAGCGCCTTGCATCCCGGTAATATTGGAAGGAATAGCTCAGATACTCTTCGATGAGCCGGCCCTTCTCCATCAAACCGGAAGGGGTAACCTGGTACTGGATCCTCTTCCTCTCCTCAACCGTAACCCGGATGAGCCCTCGGGTGGAGAGCTGGTGCAACCGCGGATTAATCAGGCCCAGCGCAAGACCAGTCCGCTTCCCCAGATCCCGTTGGGTCTGCCGCGGATTCTGTGAAAGCTCATGCAGGAGTTGCAAGTCCCTGTAGTGGTCTATCTTCACGGGGTGTTCACGCCATGAACATTATCTAGGTTTCATTCTTTGTGTCAATCTGAAAAACGACAGAGGAATGGGGTTCAGTGAAAGACGGGCTCCTCCACGTTCTGGCGAACTTCGAAGGTGAGGCGGGGGGTTTCCGGTAAGCGGATCCTCTTGTTCAACACCGCTTCCAGATCGAACTCCAGCCATTTCTCCCATTCGGCGACATTTCGTTTCTTGCGAAATCTCTCAAAAAAGATGATCAGGAAGGTGGTGAAAAGATCCCGCAGTGTATGGAGGTTGCGCAACCGTTTGAACTGCTTGATCACGGCACCCGGACGAAAATAAAATTTCCGAAAGGCGGTCCTCTCGAAGCGGAGGATCTGCTCGGCACTCAAATGGTTCAGCCGGAAGACCAACTCGTTTTGCCCGTAGCGGCTGAACTCCTCGTGCAGGAGCCGACCCTCCGCCTTGAATTGTTTGAACATCTGGGTGCCGGGATAAGGGGTCATGATGGCCAACTGGAACAGATCGAGGTCCAAATCGATGGCAAACTGGAGGGTTTCTTCCATGGTCTCTTTCGTCTCGTCCAGATGTCCAATGATGAAGGAGCCGCGCACCTCAATGTTGACCTTGTGGGCCAATGCCACGGTGCGTTGATAGACCTCGTGCTGGATCGGTTTCCCGATGGCCTCCATCAGGGTGCGGCTGCCGGATTCGATGCCGATCAAGACCTGGTGGCAGCCGGCCTCGGAAAGCATCCGCGCGGTTTCCTCGTTGAACATGTCCCCGCGCACGTAGCAGATCCAACTTAAATCCACCCTTTCTTCGACCATGCGGCGACAGAATTCTTTAACCATGCGCCGGTTGGCGGTAAAGGTGTCATCGTAGAAGTAGATCTGTTTCACGCCATATTCGTAACGCAATGTCTTGAGAAGCTCCATCAGCTTGTCGACGCTCCGAGAGCGGAGGGTCGTGTTGGCGGAGTTACAGAAGGTGCACTTACCTGGACAGCCGCGCGTCATCAGGACATTCATCGCCGGCAGGGCCTTATAACTGGAGACGGGTGGGAAATAATCATCGAAGTCGATGAGGTGATAGGAGGGGAGGGGATAGCGATCGAGATCCATCTCCACCGGCCGCGGCCGATTGTGCTGGACGGTCTCCCCCAGCCGGTAGCTGAGGCCGTCGATCTTCTCCCATGGCATGCCCTCAACGACCTCTGTCATGACCCTTTCGCCGTCGCCGCGGCAGACGCCGTCGATGCTGGGATTCTGCAGCATCTCTTCGGGATGAGCTTCGGAGTGCACCCCACCCACGATGACGATCGTGTCGGGAACCTCCTCCTTGGAGATCTGAGCAATGAAATTGGCCGGCACGTAATGGGAACTCAGCACGGAGATCCCCACGAAGCGGGGGCGAAGTCGCCGGACGATGGAGCGGAAGCGATCGGGGCCAATCTCACGAGCGTGGCAATCCACCACGTGGACCTCGAAGCCCTTCTCCTCCAGACAAGAGGCGATGGATAACACGCCCAGGGGAGGCAGCATCCTTTGCAGCCTTCCCCGGAATCCAAGCACGACCCATGGGGGATAGACGAGCAGAACGTCGGCCCTCTCTTTTCGGGGCTCCCAAGTGATGACGTTTTTGCGAAAGGCCATGGGCGTCAGCTACCCCTTGGTCAGATCAAAATAGACCATCGCCCCCATGAACCGGTCCAACATCCAATGGACTGGACGTGGGATGAGGTGCCCAACCGGCAGGAACCGCTTGGGGAAGTAATGCACCTCGGCGCCCCGAACGGTAAACCCCGCTTCGAGCAAGAGAGCGCGCCATGCCTGGGTGGTCTTTCCAATCCCAAGAGGATTGCCCGCCCCATCGTATTGCCGAATGAAGTCATCCACATCCTTTGCTCGTCCGAGATCGGAGCCAGGACGGTGCACGCTGATAACCCGCAGGAGGGCCTGCGTGAGGTTGAAGAACCGCGGCCTCAGTAGGATTCCCTTGCGGTACAGGCTGATCTTCGCACACCCCCCCGCCCGAAGAACCCGGCAGCACTCTCGGATGCCCTGCAGCACGTGTGGCGTATGATGGAGAACCCCGGAAGCCACCACCACATCAAACGTACCGTCAGCAAAGGGCAAGGATTCCACGTTTGCCTCCCGAACCTCGGCCTCGACCCCCCGAGCGGCGGCGTATTGACGGGTCAGCTCAACGGCTCGCGGCGTCAAATCCACC
This sequence comes from Candidatus Omnitrophota bacterium, assembly GCA_023248095.1. Classification (GTDB taxonomy): domain Bacteria; phylum Omnitrophota; class Gorgyraeia; order 1-14-0-20-64-10; family 1-14-0-20-64-10; genus JAHFFF01. The sequence goes on from JAHFFF010000008.1 coordinate 13,823, forward strand.
GCATGGACCTGGGAACCCCCCAATGCATAGTTCACCGTCATCCACCCCGGGCCACAGCCCACATCCAGGAGCCCCTTGCCTGGGAAGGCATCAAACCCCCAAAACCGCAAGGCAAAGCGCTCAACCTCTTCGCGTCGAACCTGCTCCAATTTCCTGAAGAATTCCTCGGAACCTACATCGGCCCGCTCAAGACTGAATAGGGGCTGTTCTTGCCAGTACCGCTTAACCTCTTCCAGGGTCGCAGTCATGGTCGGTTACGGGCTCGATGCCTCAACCACCGAGGCTGTCTCCAGCGGCGCCTTCAGGGGAATCCGATACCGGATCTGCAGTCGGCCCCGCGCAGCAAGAGTCCATTCACGACCCGGCCTTTCTGCCTGGCCTTCAGGTGTCACGGATTCAGCCGATAGTTCAGAACCGTCGAAGTACCTTGCGCTTCCCATGAAGTTCATGTAGCCCTCCGGGCAGTGCCTCACGACGGCAGGTCCATGGGTTAGATTCTCCAGGTGGTCCTCGATCACCACCTCCGAGGGTGAAAGTTGGAGGGTCCGAGTGATCTTGATGGGCAGCCGTTGACGACGAAAGATCAGGAGCCTGGCCAACAACCACTTCAGTAGGACATTCGCCGGCATCAGCCTTCCAAACAAGGCTTGGTAGACCCTAAGGAGCATGAAGAGGGAGGGCCTCTGCCGCATGCGCGTAGGGCGCTGCGCATAGGCGCGAAAGGTCATACGGTTGCCTTCCTGGACGCACTCCCCGTTCAAAACACCTGTAAAACCGACGCCTCGGCCGAGGAGGATGCTGTAACCTGCACTGGAGAAGAGCCGCTTCCCGGTCTCGGTGTTCTCCACCTGAACCATGCCCCCATTCCATCGGCCCCTGAGCCAGTAAGGTCCCCGTTGAAAACAGAAGAGGGTCGATGCCGGGCAAAAGAAATCCGAGGAATGACGGTGCGGGGCGGGGTTCCCGGAGAGGATGGAGGTGGCCTGGGCCCCTCGGAACGCCCGCACGTAGTCCGAAAGGATCGGTGCGAGGTTCTGGTGATCGGTCGTCCGGTTGGTGACCCCCAAATCTCGGTGGATGAGGGGGCGCACCACTGAGCGCAGATCCGGACCCACCCCCAGCTGAACGGCAATCTCGAAACCGGAAGGAAACAAAAGTTTCGTTCCCCGACTGCCGTAATGGCCGCCATTACCGCTGACCGAGCTGAGAAAGTGGCTCGAGAATTTCAACCCTTTCGCGAGGGCTTCTCGGAGTCGTGGCTCCGGGTGCCGAGTGGCGCATGCCGCCAGGAAGGCCAAGCCCAGGGTGTGATATCCAGGGTCAGCGCCGGCATACTCAAAGAAGCCACCGGAGGCCATCTGCCGATCGAGAACCCGATCGATGATGCTCACCGCACGTCGTTGATAAGCCGCTTCCCCTGTTAGGGCATGAATGTCCAAGAGCCCGGCCGCAATACCCAGTTGATGGTTGGAATTAAACCCGTGCCTCTCTTCATGCCGAAGAAGAAACCGGGCAGCCCGATGGACCATCCTGAGGAATTGCTTCTTGGTCTCCTCCCGGAGACAATCGCTGATCCATGGGATGGCCAGCGCGAGATCGTGGGGCAGCACCCCCGCGGTAACGACGCTGTTGTCGTTCGGGTACCACTGCGTGAAGGCACCGTTGCCGTATTGTTCCCGACAGGAATACAGGATCGCCTGCTCCATCCACTGAAGAAGGACTGGCCGGTGGTAATAGGGGTTGCTGGGCGCTTCGTATTGGTAGAGAAAGCTTAAGGGAAGGATCAATCGCTGCAGGTCCATGTTGGAAATGTCGATGGCGTTCCAGGCCCAGTAGAGGCGGTCGAAACTGCCTGCGGTGGCTGAGAACGGTTCCCTATCCAAATGGGAGAGCACCCTGGGCATGCTCTCCAGGATCCGATGAAGATACAGCTCCTCGCCGATCTCCTGTGTCGGGATGCTCATGGCCGCACCTAAACGGATACCCGATACAGGTCCATCCATCGGGAGAGACTCAGAAGTCCCCAAAGCAATCGGTCATGAGGACGGGAGTTCTCTCTGACCCGTTGGAGGAGATCACACGAGGTCAGATCACGGAAGAGCTCCCGTTTCGCTTCCAGTTGTTGACGGAACGGTCTTCCGGCCGGCTCATCCAGCCAACGATTCAAGGGAATGGGCCGGCCTACCTTCTCCTTACGGGACAACACGGGCGGTGGCAAGAGGTCTTGGAAGGCATCCCGAATAAGCCCCTTGGGAACTCCGTCGTGCAGCTTCCATAACCACGGGATTCCCTTCGCCGAGTTAAGCACCGACGCGTGACAAAAAGGAACCCGCGCCTCTACGGTGTAGCGCATGGAGGCCCGGTCTTCCATCTGAAGAAGGGGTGGAAGCTGAATGCGCGTTTCGGCTGAGAGCATGAATGCCCCGATGGAGGACGCCTCTCGAGCCAATGCCTCATGCGTATCCAGGGCCAGTCTCTGCAGGTCCCGCCGCAGCGTCTCCCCATCGCCGTTGGGGGGTGCAAAGGGATCTAGGCGACAGAGTTTCCGGAGGTAACGCAGGGTGACCGGCGCATCCTCCGGCTTGGCCATGGACTCCAGGTAATCTTCCCATCCCTGGAAGAATGCCCGTGTATCCGCCGGCAAGAGGCCAAAACGCTCCGAGTGAGGATGGATCGCCTCGGTCCCGTACTCGGTCAGGACGCCCACGGCCAAATTGCGTATGTACCCGAAGAACAATTCATCCAAGCCGTGGCCGGTCACGACAATCTTGCCGTGGTCAGAACAGAGTTTGTTGACCAGGAACTGCGGGACCACCCCAGGGTCGCCAGCGGGTTCATCCAGGTAGTAGGTGACCTCATCCAGCGTTGCGAAGAAGGCTTCCGAATCGACGACGGCGGAATCAAGTTCACACCCGTGCAAAACCCCGAACTGCCGGATGTATGCCCACTCCCTGTCCTTCTCTCCCTCAATGAGGCTGGAAACGCAGTGCGCCACGCGGCCCGGGTGGAGATGGCGGAAAAGGGAGACCAGGAGGTTGGAGTCCAATCCACCGCTGAGGTGGAAGGAGAACGGCAGGTCGGTGTCAAAGGTCAGGCGGGCTGATTCCAGGAGGGCCTCTCGGATGATCCCCCTGGCCTCTTCGTAGGTTTTGGGGGATCGGAGAGTCTGTTCGGGCAAGGTTGAACGGGTCTCGATCGGTTCCAACAGCGTGAGGCTGAAGGTACATAAACACCCTGCCGGAACCTTCTCAATCGAACGAAACAGGGTCTTTCTTCCCAGTACCGTCTGAAAGAGCAAATAGCTCGAAAGGGCCTCGCGATCCAGGGCTGGAGCGGCTGCGCCCGCTGCGAAGAGCGCCTTCGGTTCAGAGGAGATCCACAGCGCGTCCCGACCTCGACAGAGGTAGAGGGGTTTGATCCCTAAGGGGTCCCGCCCGAGAATGATCTTTTGCAGGTCCTCGTCAACCACACAGATCGCGTACATCCCTTCGAATTGTTGGAAGCAGGAAATGCCCCATCGTCTGTAAGCCTCCAACACCACCTCCGTGTCCCCATCCGTTCGGAAGGTGACCCCCTCCGCTTTCAGTTGGGATCGCAGAGCGCGATGGTTGTAGATCTCTCCATTAAAGAGGACCGTCACACGCGCATCGGGGGAACTCATCGGCTGTTGACTCGACAGGCGGTCCACCAACGCCAGCCGCCAGGACCACATCCGGTAGCCAGATCCGGAGAGTGTTTGGAAATCGTCGCGGCCCCGGTGCATGAGAGCGCTTGTCAAGGACTCAGAGACTGCGCGTGGTGCCGGACCACATTCTCGACCGAATTGGACAAGAAAACCGCACATCGCTGATGTGCCTAGCCCTTCAGCGACATGTCGAGGTCCTGTAGCTGGAGATGCCTCTGGAGAAGTTCGTAGAGGTGATCCAGCGGGAGCGCCCTAGCAAAGACGGTGGGGCTATCCGACAAGAGGAGCCGCCAAGGATCATAAAGCCCGATGGTACCCGGCGTACGAGGCGCCAACACCGAATGCAACAACTCTAGATAACCGGGATCGTTGTTGAGCAGGAGGATGGCCGAATAGGCATCCAGATGAATGGGCAGGGTTGCAGGCTGGAGGCCCAGGGAGGTTACCGACGAGGCTTGAACCCGCAAGTCGCACACTCGAACGTCCATTGAGCTGTGCATGAGGGATTGGACGATCCTTAAACCTACGGAGTTGCGAGTGTCGTCGGTTGGAGGTATACCCTTGAACGCGATGCCAAGCGCTAAGATGGGACGGGAGGTGTTGAGCCTTGCAAAATCGATCACGGCTTGCGTCACGTGGGCAATAATCTTTTCATTCGCCAGGTACTGCTCCCTTGGAAAGGACCAGACCCCTTCCTCCCCCGTCAAACCGTCAAAGAGAACCAGGCTGTCCTTGGGAAGGCAGGACCCGCCTACCCCCGTGCCGGGCATGGGTAATTGCAGACGCGGGTAGTGAGTCATGAGGGTGCGCAGGAGGTCATTCCCCTGAATGCCGAACCTCTCACAACAGAGACCGAAGAAATTGGCAAGGTTGAACTGCGTGAGGCGACTTAAGTTGCAAATGGCCTTCCCAAGCTCCGCCGCCTCGAAACCCTCCAGGGGGATGCAGGAGAAACCGCAGCTCTCAAGGAACGGCAGCCCCTTGGCAAGCGATGCAGGACTGCCTCCGACTAGTTGCGGCAGAGAAGCCAACTCATGGATCGCCTTCCCGGTCAGGGTCCGTTCCGGGCATGCGGTGAGAAAGAACCCCTCATCTAACACCGCGCCCAAAATTTCACTGAGGGCAGGAAGGATCTCCGATCGGGTGAAACCCACCGGAACCGTGCTGCGAACCATTACGATGGGTGGCGACGAGCCCGCACCTCGAATGGATTGAAGGCATCTCCGGTAATAGCCGACCCCATCTCGGCAGAGCTCCGAAGGAAGGTACGGCACAGCAACGATCCAATAGGGGGCGCCGCGAGCCGGCGATTGGCAGCTGA
>JAHFFF010000009.1 GCA_023248095.1 Candidatus Omnitrophota bacterium
CGGATTGTGATGAAGACCGAGGAGGGAGAAAAGACGGTCCTGCGAAATCAGATTGAGGAGGTGTTCTATTCCGAGCCCGAACGGAATTACCTGTATCTGGGCAATCAGGCCTTGGAAGAGGGGGACCTTTCTTCAGCCAAGGGATTTTTCCAAAAGGCCTTGCAGATCAATCTCCACTTGCAGGAGGCGGAAGACGCACTTGCCCGCACCGCCGACTTGGAAAAAAAGATGGGTTTCAAGGACAAGCAAATATCCAGTCCACTTGCGGCGCTGGATGAAAAATGGGGACTCATTCTCCAGGCCGGTGCCGATCTTGTCACCGTAGCCGAAGTCCCGTTGGGTTCTCTGGCGCAGCGGGTCGGCCTGGCCGCTGGAGATGGTTTGGTGAGTAGCTGGAGCAGTTCTTTGGCGTTCATGTCGCCGGATCAAGTGGCAGCGGAACTTTGGGGGCCGCCTGGAAGCAAACTGAAACTTACGATTCAGCGCCAGATCCAGCTGTCCGGCGCTTCTGCGGCCCCGCCGGGGCTTTGGCCGGGTATAAAACTGGGCATGGAGCCGATGGGATTGACGGTTTCGAATACGGAGAGCTCCGTTTCTGTGGCAGCGCTTGCCGGGCTTCGGCCGGGCGACCGAATCGTTGCCATCAACCGCCAGTCTACCCGCTACATCTCCTTGGCCAACGCTCGACGAGAGATAGACAAGGGTAAGGAAAAGGGTTTGAGCTTGGTAATCCATCGCGATCTTTTTCTGATTAGAGAATAGGAGGAATCGGATGACAGAGAAATTCAAGCGTACCCATTACATAACTGATTTGTCCATACAGTTGCGTTACCTCGGTGTGACGCTGGCCGTCTTGGTGGCTTTTCTGGTCGTCTCCGTCTGGGTGGTGTACATCACCGGCTGGTCGCATTTGGTGGAGCGTCTGTCTCAGATCTATCCACAAGGCAGGCTGGTTGAGATCCTCCGTTTGATCTATCTGAGGCTGGCCATCGGGTTCGTTGCTCTGTTGCCGGTGGCGTTGGGGCTGACCCTCTATTTGTCCCATACGGTGGCAGGGCCCCTCGTCAGGATCAAGCGGTACCTGCGGTTGATGGCCCGAGGGGACTTTGATCTGGCTCCCCTGGTCCTCAGGCGTTTTGATGAATTGAAGGACGTGGCGGATCTCATCAATGACATTACCTCGAAGCTGGGGCCTCGGCTTCAAGAGAGGCGAAAGCTGATTGAATCTCTGCAGACGACGGCCCAGGCCCTGCGGCACGATCTGCAGCGCCTTCCCTCCACAGGGCAGGAGATTCACCGCAAGGTGAATTACCTGACCGATACCCTGAGGATCTTGGAGTGAGTAGACGGAATTTGGAGGCAGCCAGGGCCTGAGGTAATGGCCCATTGCTTGCGTCGATTGCTGCCCCTTTTTCTCCTTCTTGGGGCCATGCTGGGGGTCTACCAACCCAGCTTCTCAGGCGAGTTTGTTTTTGACGACCGCGGCAACATCCTCCAGAACCCACGCCTTGGAACCCTCTGGCCCCCATGGGGGCCGATGGCTCACTCTTCTCGACCCCTGACCCAGCTTACCTTTGCCCTCAATTACGCCCTGGGACAAGGGAACGTTTTCGGCTATCACCTGGTGAATCTGCTCATCCACCTGTTGGCCACCCTGGTCCTCTTTGGGATCCTGCGCAGGACCTTCACCACAAGGCCTCTCCTTTCCCGTTACGGGGCTATCCGGACCCCTCTGGCGACCGCCATTGCCCTTGTTTGGGCAATTCACCCGATCCAGACGGCCAGTGTTACCTACATCGTCCAACGTGCAGAATCACTCATGGGTCTTTTCTACCTTCTCACCCTCTATTGTTCTCTGCGGAGCTTCGGGGCTCCCTCCCACCGACTCTGGCCGAAACTGGCGATCGCTGCCTGCTTTCTAGGGATGTTAAGCAAACCGATCATGGTCACTGCCCCCCTGCTTATCCTTCTCTACGACCGCGCCTTCTTCTTAACACCCTTCAAGCAACTGCTCTCGAAACGCAAAGGTCTCTACGGGGGTCTTGCCGCGACGTGGGGGATCCTCCTGATCATCCTTCTGCTTCCCCATGAGTCGGTCCATTCGGTTGGCGAAGAAGCAGGGTTTTCCCCGCTCCAATACGCGGCTACCCAGCCGGGGGTTCTGCTGCACTACCTCAAGCTGGTCTTCTGGCCGCATCCTCTTCTTCTCGATCCGCAGTGGCCGCCCCTTCAAGATTTCAGGCAGTTTCTTCTTCCCGGTATTCCTGTGGGCCTTCTTCTTCTGGCTACCCTGCTCAGTCTTCGCCCTTACCCACAACTTTCTTACCTGGGAGCCTGGTTCTTTCTGATCTTAGCCCCTACCTCCAGTTTTTTTCCTTTAAATGATCCTGCCTACGAACACCGAATGTATCTACCCCTGCTCGCCCCCATCACCCTTACCCTCCTGGGAGGCTGGGAGATTCTTCGCCGCGGGATCTCCTCCCCTGCTCTTCAAAAATCTCTTGCCTGCACCCTTCTCATCGCCGCAGCCCTTCCTCTTGGCTGGCGCACCCGAGAAAGGAACAGGGAATATCAGGACGAAGCCACCCTTTGGGGGCAGGTCCTTGCCCAGTACCCTTCGAGTACCCGAGCCCTGCTCAACCTGGGGGAGGCCCTTTTTCGGCAGGGCAAGTCGGAGGAGGCGATTTTTTACTACCTCAAGGTCTTGAAGATCGAACCCAAGGATGTCACTGCCCGCTACAACCTTGGGCTTGCCCTGCATAAGCAGGGAAAACTTGCAGAGGCGATTTCTCACTATCAACAGGCCTTAGGGATCAATCCCTCTTCGGCAGAGGTACTTAACGATCTGGGTCGTGTCCTCTTTGACGAACAAAAGCAAGATCAATCCATTTCTTACTATCGTAAGGCTCTCGAGATTCAGCCTAACTTCGCGGACGCCCATGTCAATCTTGGTGTTGTTCTCTACAATCAGGGAAGGCTGGAAGAGGCGATCGATCACTATCGCCAGGCGCTCAAGATTGATCCGCAGCTCCTCGACGCCCATTACAACCTCGGGCTAGCCCTTTCCGATTGGGGAAAATTCGAGGAGGCGATCCAGCATTTCTCGCAGGCCTTGCGCCTCAAGCCTTCTGATCTGGAGGTCCGAACTGATTTGGGGGTTGCCTATCTTGAACAGGGCCGATATGAAAAGGCCCTTCAAGAGCTTTCACTGGTTCTTCGCCAAGATCCCAACAATTTCAGAGCTCATCACAACCTGGGGCTCGTTCTAAGGAAGCTAGGGCGTAGCGATGAAGCGAACCGGCATTTTGAGGCTGCTCAAAAGGCCAAAGGGACATCCTCCTCAGATTAAGGCCCAGCTTACCTTGACAGGCTAGGGGTCTTCCTGTAACCTGGTCATTGGTGGTCACTTTCTTGCGTCGATTGCTGCCCTTTTTTCTCCTCCTTGGGGCCATTCTCGGGTTCTACCAACCCAGCTTCTCAGGCGAGTTTGTTTTTGACGACCGCGGCAACATCCTCCAGAACCCTCGCCTTAGAACCCTCTGGCCCCCATGGGGGCCGATGGCTCACTCTTCTCGACCCCTGACCCAGCTTACCTTTGCCCTCAATTACGCCCTGGGACAAGGAAACGTCTTTGGCTATCACCTGGTGAATCTGCTCATCCACCTGTTGGCCACCCTGGTCCTCTTTGGGATCCTGCGCAGGACCTTCACCACAAGGCCTCTCCTTTCCCGTTACGGGGCTATCCGGACCCCTCTGGCGACCGCCATTGCCCTTGTTTGGGCAATTCACCCGATCCAGACGGCCAGTGTTACCTACATCGTCCAACGTGCAGAATCACTCATGGGTCTTTTCTACCTTCTCACCCTCTATTGTTCTCTGCGGAGCTTCGGGGCTCCCTCCCACCGACTCTGGCCGAAACTGGCGATCGCTGCCTGCTTTCTAGGGATGTTAAGCAAACCGATCATGGTCACTGCCCCCCTGCTTATCCTTCTCTACGACCGCGCCTTCTTCTTAACACCCTTCAAGCAACTGCTCTCGAAACGCAAAGGTCTCTACGGGGGTCTTGCCGCGACGTGGGGGATCCTCCTGATCATCCTTCTGCTTCCCCATGAGTCGGTCCATTCGGTTGGCGAAGAAGCAGGGTTTTCCCCGCTCCAATACGCGGCTACCCAGCCGGGGGTTCTGCTGCACTACCTCAAGCTGGTCTTCTGGCCGCATCCTCTTCTTCTCGATCCGCAGTGGCCGCCCCTTCAAGATTTCAGGCAGTTTCTTCTTCCCGGTATTCCTGTGGGCCTTCTTCTTCTGGCTACCCTGCTCAGTCTTCGCCCTTACCCACAACTTTCTTACCTGGGAGCCTGGTTCTTTCTGATCTTAGCCCCTACCTCCAGTTTTTTTCCTTTAAATGATCCTGCCTACGAACACCGAATGTATCTACCCCTGCTCGCCCCCATCACCCTTACCCTCCTGGGAGGCTGGGAGATTCTTCGCCGCGGGATCTCCTCCCCTGCTCTTCAAAAATCTCTTGCCTGCACCCTTCTCATCGCCGCAGCCCTTCCTCTTGGGTGGCGCACCCGAGAAAGGAATAAGGAGTATAAAGACGGGACCACTCTCTGGAAGCAAATCGTTGATCAACGTCCTTCCAATGCGCGGGGTCTTCATAACCTTGGGGAGACGCTCTATCGGAAGGGAAGAGTCGAGGAGGCCATTACCTTATACCGTAAGGCCATTGAGATTGAGCCGATTTATCCAACGGCCCTCTATAACCTTGGGCTTGCCCTGGCCAAACAGGGCCGAGCGAAGGAAGCAATTCCTTCTTATCGTCGTTCCCTGGAAATTGAGCCCAACTCTCCAGAATGCCATTATCAACTGGGGCTTGCCCTTGCTGGTCAGGGAAGCAATGGGGAAGCGACCGCCTGTTTCCAAGAAGCTGTAAAGCTGCGCCCCCTGTATCCAGAGGCCCATTATCAACTCGGGATTGCCTTGGAAAAACAGGGAAGATTTCAAGAGGCCGCCGCTCATCTCCAACAGGCGCAGGAGTATCGGCGCAATGAGGAAACTCGGCATGTTAACCAGGGGGCTGCCCTCCTCAATCAGGGGAGGTTTGGGGAGGCGGTTCAACAATTTCAGCAGGCACTGGAGGTAAATCCTCAGAGTTTGGTTGCCCACTATAATCTGGGCCTTGCCCTCTTGAATCAAGGAAATCCCGAGGAAGCCATTGGCCACTTTTCTTATGCCCTCGCTATTGATCCCGGCGATGTGGAGACCCGAATCGAGCTTGGGGTTGCTCTCCTGCAGCAGGGAAGGGATCATGAATCGGCCGAAGAGTTTTTCGAGGTCCTTCGCCAAAATCCTAACAACCCCAGAGCGCACCACAACCTTGCAGTAGTTCTCAGGAAGATGGGCCGTACCGAGGAAGCGGCCAAACACCGTGATGCCGAGACCCATCCCAAGAAACGCCTTGGGGCCCCTTAGGGTCTCTTGACGTTCGACCGGTGCTCGTGGTAAAAATATATTTTGCCCCGTGTTCTACATCACAAAGCACAGAGAGCAATTCCCAATACACAGGAGGGTTTTCATCAGAATGGGGATGATCATGAAGAAAGCTGCCAAGCGTTGGTGGTGGGTGCTATGCGCTGTGATTTTTCTATCCGCCACACCCTCTACTCTGAATGCGGCTGAACCGGAGCGCAAACCGAACGCTCCTGAGTCGGCGCGGAAGGAGGCACAGGACACCAACAAGGACGGCAAGCCGGACGAGTGGAGGTATTACCAAGGCAAGACGTTGGTGCGCATCGAAAAGGATAAGGATCACAACGGCCGGGTGGATCTCTGGCTTTACCTGGAGGACGGAAAGACGGATCGGGCTGAGGTGGACCGCAATGGAGATGGGAAGCCGGATATGGAACGGCTCATGACGATTGACGGGAAATCTGACAAGGAACGGGCAGACCTCAATTTTGACGGGAAATGGGATGCCTGGAGCTTTTATAAGAATGGGGTCAAAGAGTTCATGATTGTGGACAAGAACTACGACGGCCGGCCCGATGCCTGGTTCCACTACGCACCTGATGGGATCAAGATTCTGGGAGCCACTATGGATGACAACCACGACGGGAAGCCGGATCGAACACTCGGAACGGTTCCGAAGGGTGAGACGCGAGAGCCTTGGTGAGTCCAGAAAAACAGAGAGAGTAATTTCCAACAGAGGAGGATTTTTTTTAGAATGGAAGTGATCATCAAGGAAACACCGGAAGAAATGTCCAGGTTGTCTGCGGAGTTGATCGCTGAGGTTATCCGACACAAGCCTCGCGCAGTCCTTGGATTAGCTACAGGATCGACCCCCCTAGGGACCTACAAGGAGCTGATCCGGCTTCACAAGCAAGAGGGATTGGACTTCTCCCGCGTGGTGACCTTCAACCTCGATGAATACGTCGGCCTGGCCCACGATCATCCCCAGAGCTACCACTACTTTATGTGGGAGAATCTGTTCAAGCACATCAACATCAACGCGAAAAACGTTCACATCCCGGATGGCACGGCCAAGGACATCCCCGGCTTCTGCCGGTGGTACGAAGAGCAGATGGTCAAGGCCGGCGGGTTGGACATTCAGCTGCTCGGAATTGGAGGCAATGGTCACATCGCCTTCAACGAGCCGGGTTCCTCTCTGGGATCTCGGACTCGGGTCAAGACGCTGGATGAAAAGACCCGGCAGGACAACGCCCGGTTCTTCCGTAGTTTGAACGAGGTTCCGAAGTACGCGATCACGATGGGCATCGGCACCATCATGGATTCCCGGCAGCTGATCCTGCTGGCCACCGGTTCCGGAAAGGCCGAAGCCATTCTCAGGACCTGCGAGGGGCCCATCACAGCGATGGTTCCTGCGACGATCGTTCAGCTCCATCCCAAGGCGACGATCATCGTCGACAAGCAGGCCGCTTCCAAGCTCACTCGGGAGTATCCGGCAGAGCCGAGCGTACTCGTACTGGCGTAACTCCCATGGCGGTTCCCAACCACGATATCCTCAAAGCCGTCGAGGCTGCACGCTCTTCCTCTGAACTTGTTCAGGGGGTGAAAGCGGCCAAGACGGCCTTTTCGCTCTTAACGGCCAAGCCGGCAGCCTTAGCCAAGGCCGGTTACCGGCTGTTGACCGCAGCTGAGATCAAGGCCCTCAAGGCGCAAGGCAACACGGCCGAGGACTGGAAACAGATCTGGGTAGGGACGAGGTTTGATCCCAAACGGGTTTCCCGATGCGAGTTCTCCGGCCCTGTTTTGCTTTCGGTCTGTTCCGGATCGGTTAAGGTGGAGGGGGTGGAATTCCCGACGGGTCTATCGCATGCCACCCTGACCTGGACTGTCGTGGGAAGGAACGTGCTGGTGAGGAACGCCCGGTTGGTGAACCGCGCGGTTATCGGTGACGGTGCGGTCTTGTTCGATGTGGGGGCGGTGACCAAGGGGGGATCCGACTCCTTCGCCAATGGAACGGAGTTGCTGTTGGCTGTGGAGACCGGCGGCCGGGAGGTCCCGATCTTTGCGGAGCTGACGGTGGAGGGTGCCTGGGTCCTTTCTCGCTCCCGTTCGAATAAGGCGTTGCTGGAGGGTTATGCCGGTCGGCTGGCCGACTACGTGAAGGCTGTTTCCGCTCCCTGCAACGTGATCGGCCCCGCTGCGCGGATCCTGCATACCTCCAGGGTCGCGGATCTGTTCCTGGGCGAGGCCGCGGTGATTGACAACGCCCAGCAGGTGGAAAACGTGACGGTCCTCTCCAATTCCCAGGAAAAGACGGAGATCTCTCAGGGGGCGATTGTCAAATCCAGCATCCTTCAATGGGGCTGCGAGGTGACCAGCGAGGCGATCGTCGATACCTCGCTGATGACGGAACATTCCCATGTAGAGCGGCACGGAAAAGTAACCCACTCTCTCCTTGGGCCCAATACAGGTGTAGCCGAGGGGGAGGTGACCAGCGCCCTGCTCGGTCCGTTCGTCGGATTCCATCACCAGTCGCTTCTCATCGCGGCCCTCTGGCCGGAAGGGAAGGGCAACGTGGGCTACGGGGCCAACGTGGGATCCAACCACACCGCCAAGGCGCCGGACCAGGAGATCTGGCCGGGGGAGGGCACCTTCTTCGGCCTCGGGGTCAACATCAAATTCCCGTCGGATCTCACCCGTTCCCCCTACACGATCATCGCCAGCGCAGTAAACATGCTGCCGCAGAGAGTGGAGTTCCCCTTTTCGCTCATCAACACGCCGGCCGCTGCCACTCCAGGCATCTCCCCCGCGTACAACGAGATCATGCCGGGGTGGGTCCTCTCGGACAACATCTACATGGTCAAGCGGAATGAAGGCAAATACCAGAAGCGGAACAAGGCCAAGCGCTCCCGCTTCAACTTCGAGGTTTTCCGCCCTGAGATCATCGATATGATGGTGGATGCGCGCAAGCGCCTGAGTGCCGCCAGCGGCAAGGAGATCTACACCGCTAAGGAAGTGCCGGGTCTTGGAAAAAGTTATATGTCCGAGGCCAGCCGGAAGAGGGCGATCGAAACCTACACCTTCTACATCCGTTACTATGCCCTGCTGGGCCTGAAGAGGGAACTCTCCGCATGGGTCGCTGCCAAGAGGAAGGGTGAGATCCCTCGTTTGCTGGAGATCTCCAGCTCGAATCTTCGTTGGGAGCATGAACGACGGCTCCTACTCTCGGAGTTTCCAGGCGTGGGGCCCAAGGAACTGCTGAAGATCCTCGTACAGACTCAGGAGAGGATTGCCGCGCAGGTGCAGAGCTCCAAAGAGAAGGACGATTTCCGCGGTGCCGAGGTGATCGAGGACTACGAAGATGCGCACAAGCCGGCCAAGGAAGACTCCTTCGTCAAGGAAACTTGGGGCTTGACCGCCAAGCTGAAGGAAGAGGTGCAGCAGCTCCTGTCCGCTCTTTCCTCTCTACCCACTCAACCCGTCGCATAACCGCTGTCATCAGGGCTTCGATGAGCGCCCTGAAATCTCCTGCTCTCGTCGAGTCCTAACCTGCTCAGCGGCTGCCTGATATTCTCGTGCCTCCGTGGATCTCCCCAAATTCTCAAGGGCAATCACCAGGTTCAGATACGCCTGCTCAAGCATGGGGTTGAGTTCAATGGCGCGTCGGTAGTGCGGGATCGCTCCCTCAAAGTCTCCTTGCCGGGCAAGCGCTAATCCTAGATTCGAGTGAGCCAAACTATTGTCCGGCCGTTTGGCCACCGTGTCACTCCAAATGGCCACCTCACTTCGAAAATCGGCATTGCGGCGATGCGTCGCGACGATGGACGAGAGTACCACCAGGGTGACAAGCCCTGCAGCTAAGCGCCTTCTCAGGCGTTCCTGCGTGGGGAATAGAACAACGAGGGCACGGTACCCGGCGATCGTGGCTAACGCCACCACCGCTGCAAGCGGGAGGTACATGCGTCGTTCATGGATGAGATCAGCGATCGGGATGATGCTGGACGTCGGTGCGAGGATGAGGAAAAACCACCCTCCAAGGAATCCCAGCGGTGGGTATCGGCGCACGCACCAAAGGGTGGCCACGATCAGTCCCGTGATGACAACCATCGGTAAGAACACCGCTTCGGGTTGGTGGGGAGGCCTCCAGGCGTAGTCGAACACCAAAGGAGATGGCCATACCGCGAGCCGTAGGTAGTAAAGGATCACCCCGGGTTGAGCGGAGCCGTACTGCCAACGGGTCCATCCCGGCAGATTCAATAAACGACCAACCTCCGTCTGGTTGCTAATGAACCACAGGGTCAGCGGGATTGCCCAGGTACTGCCCAGGGCCAGGTATAATCTGGGTCGCAAGATTGAGAGTGTCTGATCGTAAAGCCAGACGATGAGCGGGGCCGTAACCATGATCGGTTTGCACAGCATCCCAAGAGTACAGGAGATCACCGAGGCGATCCACCAGTTTCGTTGGCGGGGCTGCTCGAGGTGGCGAATTGCTGCATAGACCGTCAAGAGATAGCACAGGCCGGTGAGCGATTCTGCACGCTGAATGATGTACGTCACGCTTTGCGTTTGCAAGGGGTGCAAGCCCCAGAGAAGCGAGATCACCAGGGCGAGCGGCGCGGCCACGGCCCCATAACGTGGCTGCAGGCGAGGTCGCAGCAGTGTCCGCCGGACAATACCATAGAGGGTTAGGGCAGCCAAGAGGTGCACGCAGAGGTTGAATAGGTGATACCCCCACACGTTCACACCCCCTAAGCGGTAGTTGACGAGCATCGAGGCGGCAAGGAGTGGGCCGCTGCGCTGCCAGAGATGGCTGAAATGCGGGTTAGCTGGATGCGGGATCGCGCTGCGGTCGTCGAAGATAAAGGGGACTGAGAAGCTGTTGGCGTAGGCCAGCGTGATGGTCGCCAGGAGGAGGACGAACCCCAGCCAGCGCCCTTGCTTCATAAGAATCTTATTTTACTGCCATTGGGAGGTCCAGAGCATCCAGATCCTGGACTCTTCCGTCCGAATCCTGTCCCCGTCTGGATCCCGATCGAACAGGAATTCCCCCATCAGCTCCGCCTTCCATTGCTGGAAGAGTTCGTAGCCCAGGGTCATACGGCTGGAGATGGAAGGCCGTTTCTCCAGCTTGTTCTTCAAATCGGTCAGATAGGCTGTGACCGAAGGGAAGACAGAGACCTTCCGGCGCTTGTTCCAACTGTAGTGGGTGTAGGGCCAGGTGATGCTGGCGGTGCCGGTGTGGCCCTCGTTGGGGGTCAGGCGGGTCCCGTTGGGGTCGGCAAGCTGGCGGTGCAGGAAGGTGTAGCCTAAGCCCAGCGACGCAGTGGACCAGAGTGGGATGGAACTGGAGATGCCCGCTTCATGCTGGGTTCCGCGCACGCGAGCCTCGTCGAAATCCTCGTCGGTCAACCGATAGGTGTAATAGGGGCTGACGAGGACCCGTTCCAGCAGGGTGGCGGCAAACCGGGTGCCTAGGGCCCAGTTCTCTTCGGGACTGAAGGATTTCTGGTCCTTCACGGGAAACTCCCCCTGGTATTCGAGGAATTCGGTGAAATGGATTCCCTCCGCGTAATGGGCCAATTCTGAGCGAAGGCTGACCGCGCGCGAATGGATGGGGCGTGTGGTTGAGCCCGGTGTGGAAACGGTGTCGGTGAGGGTGCCGCGGAATCGAGGCCGGGGCCAACCTTCCGGAACGAGAACCCCGAGGTTGGCGGTGTACCAGCCTTGCCGGATCTCTGCGATGGTGTCGTCGTCATCCAGATTGTTGCGGTTCCAGGAGGCCTCCAGGTCCAGATCGAACGGCCCCATGGGGGAAAGGTCCAGGAGCTGGTCGATGATTTGGCGGTCGGCGGTGAACCCCTTGGAATTGACGACCGAGCCGGAGGAGATGTCGCCGAGCAGCCGGAAATCCGGGCCGGTCCGCTGAAAGCGGCTGGTCCATTGGGCCCAGGGGCGGATGAGCAACGATTCAACGGTGAGGGAGCTATCCTTCAGTTTGCGGTTGTCACCGAAGCGGTCCTGGAGAAGGTTGTCGTCGGTCGTGCTGTAGGCCTCGGAGGCCTTCAGGAACCAGACGTCCGGGATGAGCTTCATCTCCTGGTCCAGGCTGAAGACCGTGTTGTCACGGGGCTGGTTGGCCACATCGATGGTGCGGATCTTTTCGGTATCGCGTGTCTTGACGAAATTAGCGCCGAATCGAAGGCGATCCTCCAGAAACTGCCAGCGGTCCCGCACGCCGACGACGGAACGGGGATAGATGTATTGGTCCCGATCCTCCAGCCAGTGGGGATAGGCGCCGACGAGGGCCTGGAACTCATGCCGTTCCCCGGAGAGCAGCAGATCCACCCCGCGGAGCCGCGATCCGCGCAGAAAATAGGGGGCCGTGTAGGTAGCGCTGTCCCCGAGGGCCAGATGCGAGGAATCCTTGTAGAGATCCGCTAGGAGGGTGCGGTAGCGCAGGTCGTTGTGCCCGTCCTTGAATCCATCCAGATCCAGGACCAGCCTGGCCCGGATGCTGTCCTTGGTCTTCAGGTCTGTCTCGAGGTGTTCATTGACCTGCAGGCCGTCATGATCAAAGCTTTGATCCGATCGAGCGTCTGAGTCCTGCCTGCGCCGGGTAACCCGAAGCTGCTGGATTGTTCGGTTCCGAGCCTCCAGCCCTGGTCCGCCGGATGAAGTTCGGGACGGGGGGCTGTAAAGGCCTGCAAGAACCTTTCCCAAGTAACGCTGAAACAAAGGGTCGCTGTGATGCCCCTTGGGGACCCGGCCCAATTCCTCCGCCGCCTCAACAAATTGGTGTTTTCGGATCATCAGGTCCACTCGAGCCATCTGCAGAACATACTCAGAGCCAGGCTCCGCCGCAAGAGCCGATGGAGGCACGACCCCCTGAGTCATAACGAGAACCAGCGAACAAACAACCGAAGTCACCTTAATCACGGGTTCCACAACTCCACGATCAGGGTTGCCGCGTAAGAGCCTTCCACTGCCGTCGGTCCGGCCTCTGTGGCGAGATAAAAGGTGAAGGGATTCTTCAAGGTGAAATCACCCGTGACGTTGGAGTCCGCTACGAACCGGGTGTCATCGGGATCTTGGCCGATCAGTCTTCTCCAGGTGACCGGATCGGCCGTCATGTCGATGAGATCCGGGATGCGAACCCAAGCGCTCGATCCAAGACTGCGGGTGCCTTCCAGGAGGCGAGGTCCCAGCCAGTAATCGTTGTTATCCACGGGGGGCGGGCCGGCCAGTGGAGCGTCCCACCCCGTTTCCTGAATGTCCGGCCCGAAGTTCAGCGTCCAGACCTTGAGAGGGAGCACATAGCGGCCGTTCAAGGAGACCAGGCCGGCCGGGGAAACCCTCCTCACGGCGTTCGGGGTTCCCTCATAGCGGGCCGCATTGTCGGTATAGATCCGGATCGTGAAGGGCTGGTCGAGCCGCAGGCGGTTGAATCGAAAGTAGCTCCATCGGACCTCGATCGGGGTGGGATACATGAAGCGGCCCGGCGGAATGGTCCCCAGATGGATCGCCTCCGGGAAGACTCGAACCGATTCCGTCTCGGTGCCGACGTGGATGGGGAATTTTCCGCCGATGCGATCCGATCGAAGTCCATCCCCATCGAAAAGAGGAAAGGAGACGCTGTAGATCCCGGCAGTCAGGCTCGTATAGGTTGCGCTCAGGAAGAGGGTGGAGTTGGCTGGAATGGTCCCGGTGAGGACCGGGGTGAGGGTGCTCTCCGCCTCCGTATCCAGATTGCTGAGGGTGATGTCCACTTCGGCAAACTGGCTGGTTGACTCGTTGTTTTTGACGAGGACGCTGAAGAAGACGGGGTCGCCGGGATGGAAATGTTGATCGTAGGCGATCGAAAGGATCTTCAGGTCTTTTGCGGCAAGGGCAGGGGTGGAGAGACAGAGGAGAGAACAGAGGAAACAGAGAGCAGAAAGGGGAGAAGGGGATCTTCTCCGTAGGTTCATGTTCCTCCCTTCTCTAGGATCACCTGGCCGTTTTTGGTCACCTCGAAGGAGATTTCCCTCTGGAGCACCTTTTCCGCTTGGGGCTCCACGGTGATCACGAGCCGATACCGGGCGGGAGGAGGCAAGGGAAGGATGGAGGGGATCGTCAGGGTGGCGGCGGGCAAAACGGGGATCGATTTTCCGAGCGGTCCCGCCCGAAGCAAATCGCCGCCGGATTGGAACAGGGCGAAGGTGCCGGAGGGACGAAGATGGATGGTTCCGCGATTCTTCAATGTGGAGTCTATGCGCAGCAGCTTTTCGGAAGACTGAGTCACACTGACCTGGATCTGGCTGATCTCCAAGTCCACCCGCTCCTTGCCCTTGATCATCAGGTAGACGGGCAGGGCGATGCGCGGGATGAGGGTGATATTGCTGGCCTGCGACGACGCGGGATTGACGGGGAGTTGATCCACCTGAATAGCCGCCAGGTATTCTCCCGCGGTGTCTTCAACCACATTCGAAGGAGGGGTGACCGAATAAAGTACCGTTGTGGCGGCGCCGGCGGCCAGGGTAAATCGATCCGGCTTAAAGCTCAACCAATCCTCACAGGAGGGCAGCTTGAGCCCCGGCTGGGCGGATCGATAGGCGCCCGACGAGACTCGGACTCCCACCACCTTAGAGCTGTGATTCGAGATCTGAAGCTCTCCGTGCGTGGGCTTCTCAGGAGAGATGGATAGCTCCAAGCGGGAGGGTTCCACCTCCACCGCGTAAGCGCTTACGGACACAAGGAGGATTGCGTAAACGATGGGAAGAGGGCGGTGGCTCATGGGGCGGCGGTGATCTCGATGTAGAGAACCGCCTCGTAGTCCCCTTGCGCTGCCGAGGAGGGAACCTTCGCTTGAAGGGTCAGCTCGAAGGGAGTGCCCACCGTGGTGTCTCCCAGGAAATTATCGTCGGCCGTATAGAGGAGGCCGTCATGCCCGGCAACCCAGGCCCCGTTCCGCGGATCGATGCCCATCAGGACGCAGTCGGTATAAGTCGGTTCACCAGGCTCCGGGTCCGGTTGATAGGGTAGGTAACCTGTTTCGCTTAAGTCCGGAATGCGGCGCCAGACGTTCTGCCCGTAGGATGGGCAGTGAATGTACAGGGGGATGGAGCTGGTTCCGTCTTTCGAGATGAGCCCTGCAGGGCTCGGGGAGCGGACTGCGCCGCTCACGCCGGCGAACTGGAGGTTGTCGGTATAGGCCCGCATGATCCAGGGATACTCTCCGTTGTACAATCCATCCACCACGATCCGGCCGATCTCCTGGTCTCCCGGCTGCTTGATCTCGAAAGAGACCCCCTCGCTCAGGATGTAGCCCCCGAACGACTGCACGTAGCCGGTGATGTAAACCTCTTGCCGAGAGGAAGCGAACACGGGTGAAAGGTGAAGGAATAAAACAGCGCAACTAAGAAGACCCGCGAGGGGTGGCGTGGGGCGGGCGCCCGGCCTCCGCCAGCAGGGCCGAAAATTTCCCCTCACCGCGGCAGACTGATTCATCATAGAGTTACTCCGATGAGACGCCGGAACGAGTAAGCCCTACTGGCGTGAGTCAGAAGGCGGAGCGATTGTGAGAAATCAAGCCACGGCCCGATGCCGGAGACCGGGCTGCCCCACGACAGGACCCCGAGTATCTCGCAGTCAGAAGTGTTTATAGCCACTCTCGCTTCTTGAGCTCCGCGGCGATGTCATCGAATGTCTGGAAGGGAATCGACGGGATCTCCTCCCGTCGGCACCATTCGCCCAGCTCGTCCTTGGAAAAGGTTAGGCTCGCGGCCATCGCGGCGCAACGGTCTGTTACACCGTTGCCCACAAAGACCGTCGTGTATCCCTGATGAGTCCAGTTCCGGATCGGGTCCCCCTTGCAATGGCCACAGGAGGCACAGGTTGAGGAGGTGTAGGGGAAGTCCACCTGCCATGAGCCATTCGATTGGAGCAGCCGGTTGGCAAGGGAGGGGATGGGCCAGAGACCGGCTTGCAACATGACCGTCTCCACGCACAGGTCAAATCCGCCGCTGATCAGCACGACGGGGATGCCCCGGGCGCGCATGCCCTTGAGAAATCCAGGGAAGCTCGGTTCTACCTCAATACACGTGGAGAGAAGTTGTTCCAGCTCTTGGCGAGTGGCTCGGACCGAGCCCATTTCCGATTGCAGGCCTTCCCGGATGGAAAGCTCACCAGAGATGACCTGCTCTTGCACACGGGTCCATGTGGGAGCGCCGAATCGGTTCAGGATCTCGACCAGGGTATCCTGCCGAGTCACTGTGCCGTCAAAATCACAGGCGATGAGAAGTCGAGCTTTCATGGAGTGAAACTTATTATATGATAGACTAGGAACCTTATGAAAAAGAGATTAATGATGGCAGCGCTGCTTTTGTTCCTGATGACTGCTGAGTCACGACTTACGCACCCTGCCTACGCCTCGGAAGATGTGACGCTCGAATTCTGGGAGCTGTCGGTCGGCGAGGAGCTGATGCGATCCCTTCTGGACAAGTTTGAGCGGCAGCACCCCGGCATCAAGGTTCGCTTTCAGCAACTCTCCTGGGACTACGGGCTGGACAAGGTGATCACCTCCATCGCGGCGGGCAATGCCCCCGATGTGGTGGAGTTGGGGACTGACTGGGTTCCCCAATTTTCTTCCTCCGGAGTCTTAAGCGACCTCACCGCCGAACTGACCCCCATCAAGAATCAGTTCCTTCTCTGGGATCCGGTCACCTACCGAGGCCGCATCTATGGGATGCCGTGGCTCGCTGGAACTCGAATCCTTTTCTACAACCGAGAGCTTTTTGCCAAGGCGGGGCTCAATCCTGACCGGCCTCCTTCCACCTGGAAGGAGCTTTATGAGGCGGCCAAGGCGGTGGACGGACTGGGGCCGGAGATTTACGGCATCGGCCTGCATGTGGCAGAGGCCTATGCCCCTTGGCAGGAATTCCTTCCCTTTGCGTGGGGGAACGGCGGGGAGGTGTTGAATAAGGAATGGAACCGCTGTCTTCTCGATCAGCCTCCCGTCGTTGAGGCGCTGAAATTCTACAAATCGCTGAAGCCCTACGCCTTGGTGGAACGTCAACCCCAGGTGAATCAGCTCTTCGCCGAGGGGAAGGTGGGCGTGCAGATCTCCGGTTCTTGGAATTTTGCGGTCATCCCCCGGCTGAATCCCACCCTCAACTATGGGGTGGGCCTTATGCCTAAGCCGGCGGAGAATCGAGGGGCACCGGCCTCCTTTGCGGGCGGCGAGATGTTGGTGATCCTCAAAAGCACGGAACATCAGGAGGCGGCCCTTCAACTGATTCGCTTCTTGGCCGAGGAGGAACAGGCGATGGCGATCGTGGAGGCCCAGCGGAACATCATCCCCACCGCGGTTGCGGCGATGGAGCAACCTTATTACCAGACCCATCCGGAGCAACGGATGGTGTTCGAGCAGGTCCGTTACGCGGTCGCTCCACCCGCCCATCCGGCCTGGGGTCAAATGCAGGAGGCGATCACCCTGGCGGTGGAGGAGGTCCTTCTGAAGGACAAGGATCCCGAGAAGGCGCTTCAGGAAACCACCGCGCAGATCAACAAGATCATTCAGACTCCTGAGGTGAGGGGCCGCTTCAGCGACACCGTGGTGTTTGGGATCTTTCTGGGTGCCTTGTTGCTGCTGGGGGTGGGCAGCGTGGTCCTCCGGCGCCGCCGGGTCGGGGCTCGAGCGGTTGCCCACAGCCCCTCCAGCCTCCTGACCAGTTTCCTGTTTATCTCGCCGTGGCTGACCATCTTTTTGGCCTTCAGCGTCATTCCGCTGGCCCACTCCGTGATCTTAAGTTTTTCCCGTTATAACCTGTTGAGTTCCGAGATCGCCTTTGTGGGGCTGCGCAATTTCTGGGAGGTGCTCGGGGAGCCGCCCTTCCGGAAGGCGATGTGGAATACGCTGATGTTTGCCGCAGGCTCCATCCCCCCCACCATGGCCCTGGCGCTGTTCGCAGCGGTGTTGATCAACACGAGGATTCCCTTCAAGCGGCTGTACCAGGCGGGCCTGTTCCTTCCGGTGGCGACGTCGGTGATCGTCATCTGCATGATCTTCTCCTATCTCTATGCGCAGGACGGGCTGGTCAATCGGGTCCTTCAGTGGTTTCATCTGCCGGTGCCGACTCCCTCCTGGTTGCTGAATACCCGATGGGCTCTGCCCTCCATCATGTTCATGAACGTCTGGGCGAGTTACGGCTATTACATGGTCCTCTTCCTAGCAGGCCTGCAGACGATCCCGGTGGAGCTGTACGAGGCGGCCTCCATCGATGGGGCCAATGACTGGCAGAAGTTTCGGTACATCACCCTGCCGCAGCTCAAGCCGATCGTACTCTTGGCGACGGTGATCAACACGATCCGGGCGCTCCAAGTCTTCCCGGAGATCTTCGCCATGACGCAGGGGGGACCGCTGGGCTCCACCACCACGGTGGTTTGGTATCTCTACGAGACCGGTTTCCATCGCTTCGACATGGGGCATGCCGCCGCCGTGGGCTATGTCCTCTTCATCGTGACCATGTGTCTCTCCTGGTTCCAGATCAAGGCCTTCCGGGTGGAGGAGAAGCTGTGAGGGAGCGGATGCTGATCACGCTGTCGGTTTCGATCCTCACGGTGATGCTGATCCTCACGCTGATGCCGCTCTTCCTCATGTTCTACACCTCCTTCAAGCCAACCGGTACGCTCTTTGACCGCTCTACCGAGGTGCTGGTGGCTGACTTCGAGGTGGGAGAACTCAACTCCATCGGCGGGCCGATCCTGACGGAGGTCGAGGGAACCTCGAAGGTGGAGAAGTCCTTTCTCCCTCCGCAGGTGAGTCCGCGGCAGAGCCGTGTCATGGCGGTCCAGTACGAGAAGGGGGACGGTCCGGCTCGGTGGAAGACGCGCGTGGGCCAGGACATGCGCAAGTTCTCCCACTTGGAATTCCGCGTGCGGGGTGAAAAGGGCGGCGAAGGCTTCACCGTGGATCTGGTGGATGTGAAGGGCCGAAGGGCCAGCCTCGGGATTGAAGAAATCCTGCGCGGCGGGTTGACGACCGAGTGGGAAACCATTCGGATCCCCATGGAGTGGTTCCGTCTCTCTTCCTTAACACCCGGCACCTCGGAGCGGGTGGCGGAAGATTTTGTGATCGGCTTCAACGAGGGGGCCGGAACGATTTACCTGGATGACATCCGGTTCATTTTCCGGAAATGGACGCTGAACAACTACTGGGACGTGATGATCAGCGGCCCCTTCGGCCGCTACGCCGTCAACTCCATGGGGATTGCCCTCACCGTCACGCTCACCAACCTGTTGTTTGCCACGATGGTGGGATATGCCTTTGCCCGGCGGGA
>JAHFFF010000143.1 GCA_023248095.1 Candidatus Omnitrophota bacterium
CGATTTATCTCCCCCGGCCTCGGCGGGAAAGCGATCCGCACCTGATTGTGATTCAGCAGCGGATTCTGCAGAGTTTGCAGGAAGAAATTGCGAAGGTGGTGAAGGATGAAGATCTGGATTACCTGGTTGAGAAAACTGGCCCTGTGGCTTCTGATCCTGGCGGTTTGGGAGGCTCTATCTAAGGTTTCCCCCTGGGTCCCATCGGTGTTTGGGATCCTTCGCCGGGTCGTCGCCAACCTGACCGATTTGGAGGTTCTCTCGGCCTTGGGCCGGTCCCTGCTGCGGATGGCGGTGGGTTTCTCGGGGGTCTTCGTTTTGGGCATCGGCACCGGGTTGCTCCTGGGACGATTTCGGTTGTTGGACGAGATCTTTGGGACCGTGGCGATGGCACTGCACGCGATGCCAGGTGCAGCCTGGGTGCCGCTGGCGATCCTCCTGTTCGGCCTAAACCAGTGGGCGGTGATCTTCACCGTGCTTTTGGGAGCCACCGGCATTGTGATGGTGAGTACCTCCACCGGAATTAAGGAGGTGCCGCCGCTGCTGCTTCGAGCGGCCCGCACGATGGGGGCGCGAGGGACGAAGATTTTTTGGCACGTCGTTGTTCCATCGGCGGTGCCCCGCATCGTAGATGGCCTGAGACTGGCCTGGGCCTTCGGCTGGCGGGCGCTCATGGCCGGTGAGCTGATGATCGGTTCGCTGAAAGGGATGGGGGAGATCCTGAACAAGGTTGCCAAGCAGCGCGATCTGCATCAGATCTTGGCCTTCATGGTGATCATTGCGGCCATGAGCCTGGTGATCGATCGTCTGCTTTTCCGGAGGTTGGAGCGCTTGGTGAAGACCCGGTGGGGAACGGCGTAATGCTGGCAGGACAAGGGAAAGGA
Organism: Candidatus Omnitrophota bacterium; assembly: GCA_023248095.1. Taxonomy (GTDB): domain Bacteria; phylum Omnitrophota; class Gorgyraeia; order 1-14-0-20-64-10; family 1-14-0-20-64-10; genus JAHFFF01. The sequence continues at coordinate 882 of JAHFFF010000143.1, forward strand.
TGACGTGCTTAAAGTGACGGCGCAAGCGCTGCGGGAGATGATCGATCATTGCGAGCGGGATTATCCCGATGAAGCCTGCGGCACTCTGGCAGGGAAGGGGGGCGTGGTGACGCAAGCAATCCCGATGGCCAACGCGCATGCCAGCCCCTCCAGCTATGAGATGGATCCGAAGGAGCAGCTCCAGGTGCAACGCCGGTTGCGGGAAGAAAAATTGGAGCATCTGGCGATCTATCACTCGCATGTGGCGACGGAGGCGTATCCCTCCCGCCGGGACATCGACCGGGCGACAGCGGTTCAGGATTTTTTCGACGGGTACTACGTGCTGGTCACGCTGAAGGAGCGGGGCAGGCCTGCCGCTCGTGCCTTTCGTATTCGGGACGGGCACGTGACGGAGGAGGAGCTGAATGGGGGATGAACAGGCATGACGCTTCGGATCGGGACCCGCGGGTCGAAGCTGGCGCTGGCCCAGGCCGGTCAAGTGAAGGAACTGCTGGAGCGGGCGCGGCCGGGCCTTCAGTGCGAGCTGACGATTCTGAAAACCAGCGGGGATGATTTCTCGGCGGGACAGGCAGCCGGTTCAGGCGAATCCCCGTGGGGTCAGACCCTAGAGGGTCAGACCCCGCTCAAGGGCCTGTTCGTTAAGGAGATCGAGGAGGCGCTGCTGGATGGGCGGGTCGATCTGGCGGTTCATTCGGTCAAGGACATGGAAAGCGATCTTCCGAAAAGGTTGAGGATCGGGGCGGTCCTTTTGCGGGAGGATCCGCGGGATGCGCTGGTGACGCGCGACGGCGGGTCGGTGAAGAATCTGCCGGTGGGGATGAAGGTCGGCGCGAGTTCCCTGCGGCGGCAGGCACAGCTGAAAAGACTGCGGCGGGATTTGGAACTTGTGCCGGTGCGGGGGAACGTCGATACCCGCTTGAAGAAGCTGGATGCCGGCGAATACGGGGCGCTTGTTCTGGCGGTCTGCGGGTTGAAGCGGTTGGGGCTGGCGGATCGGATCAGCGAGTGTCTGGATCCGGCGCAATTCCTGCCCGCACCCGGACAGGGGGCGTTGGCTGTAGAGATTCGGGAGGATCGGATCGATTTGATGGAATTGCTGCGCAGTGTGGACGATGCGCCGTCACATCACGAGGTGGAGGCCGAGCGGAGCTTCCTGAAGGCTCTCGGTGGGAGCTGCCGTGTCCCGGTTGGGGCCTTGGCTCGTGTAAGTGAAGGGAAGATAACGTTGGAAGGGGTGGTCCTTTCTCCGGATGGACAGAAGGCGGTGCGCAAGAGCATCTCCGGCCCGGAGAAATCGGCGCAACGCCTGGGTACGGAACTGGCCAGCCATCTGCGTGCCGTCGGCGCCGATCGACTGTTGTACGGCGAGTGGGCCGCCAAAGGACAGAGGGGATGATGGAAGGCAAGCCGGAGCGAACAGGGAAGGTTTTCCTCGTCGGGGCGGGGCCGGGGGATCCGGAGTTGATCACCCATCGGGGAGCGGCCCTTCTGCGCAAGGCGGACTGTGTGATCTACGACCGGCTCGTGAATCCCGCCCTGCTCCATCTGACCGGGCGCAGGTGTGAACGGATCTACGCCGGCAGGGATGAGAAGGGCCGGCGCCAGTTGCGGATCAACCGCCTGTTGGTCGAGAAGGGACGCCGGCATCGAACCGTCGTCCGGCTTAAGGGAGGGGACCCGGCGTTGTTCGGGAGATTGTCGGAGGAGATCGATGCATTGAAGGGGGCCGGGATCCCTTTCGAGGTGGTGCCGGGAGTCAGCTCCCCGTGGGCGGCCGCGGCTGCACTCGGGATTCCGCTCACCGACCGGCGGGTCAGTTCCAGTGTAGCCTTTGTGACCGGGCATCTCGCGGCAGGGAAGCGCTCGACGATCCGCTGGAGGGAGCTGGCCCGCGGGGCGGACACACTGGTGATCCTGATGGGCCGGGCGGCGCTGGGCAGGATCGTCCGCCAATTGCGGCAGGCTGGCCGGATCGCTGCCACCCCTGTGGCGTTGATCCGATGGGCCTCCACCTCTCAGCAGGAACTTTTTGTCAGCACGTTGGGACAGGTCGAACAAGATCTCGAGAGCTGGCCGGCATTCGGGCCGCCAGTGATCGTGATTGTGGGAGAGGTGGTCCGGCTGGCGCAGACCCTTGCGCCGGAGAAGAGAAAACTTTTGGAGGGCAAGAAAATCTTGGTTACACGTCCCGCATCGGACAGCGCGGGCCTGCTGGAGCGATTACAGGAATTGGGTGCGACCTGCCGGACCCTCCCGGCGATCGCGGTCCGCCCCCGGCCGATTCCGGCGGCGGAAGCGAAAGATCTCCTGGCCCGCCTGCCGGAATACGATTGGGTGCTGTTCAACAGCCACCACGGAGTGGAAGGGCTGCAGCGGCTGGCCCGGAGATTTCGGAAGGACCTTGCGCGGACGATCCGTGGAAAAGTCTGCGCGATCGGGCCGAGAACGGAGAGGGTGGTGCGCGAAACAGGATTGAAGGTGGACTTGGTGCCGGGAGATTTCTCGACGGAAGGAATCCGTAGGGTGTTCAGGGAAATACCGATCCGAGGGAAAAGGGTTTTGATCCCGCGTTCGAATCTGGCCATCGGAGATGTCCTGGCAAAATCGCTGAGGAATCGCGGAGCCCGGGTGGATGAAATCGCCGTATATGAAACGGTGCCGGTGAAGATATCCGCGGCACGGGTGAGGCGGGCGGTGCATGGCGCGGATGCGGTGACCTTTACCTCCGCCTCGACGGCGCGATCCTTCCTGGAATCGATCCGGAGCGCCAAGGTTCCGGTGAAGAGTGTTCTGAACGGGACGGCGGTTGTGGCGATCGGCCCAGCTACCGCGAAGGCACTGAAGGAAGGCGGAGTTCACCGCTTCCACCTGCCCAGCGGATCCTGGACGATCGACGGTCTCGTAGGTGCGGTGGTCGATGCAATTGGGAACCCATCGGGGTGCGGGGTGAGCAGGCTTCGGAGGACTGAGCGGGGCGTTGAAGCAGTTGTGCGGGCTCCTAGCTCCGAGACGGTTCGGAGCATAAGAGGGACATGAATGTGAAGGTGGCGTTTCCGAAGCATCGGCCGAGGCGGTTGCGGGAGAATCCCGCGCTGCGGCGCTTGGTGCGGGAGACAGCATGGGATGCTGGAAAACTGGTGGCGCCGCTGTTCGTCGCCGAGGGGATTCGCAAGCGGGAGGCGGTCGGCTCGATGCCGGGTGTGTTCCGCTTGACCGTTGCCGAGGCGGTGGCGGAGGCGAAAGCGCTGGATGGCTTGGGCGCCGGCGGCGTTCTCCTGTTCGGCATCCCGAAATCGAAGGATGCGAAGGGGAGTTCGGCCTATGCATCGGATGGGATTGTGCAGGAGGCGGTCCGGGCGATCAAGAAGACGGTCCCGACCCTGGCCGTCATCACCGACGTCTGCTTATGCGAGTACACCTCGCATGGACACTGCGGCGTGATGGAGGGCAAGGTCGTGGACAACGATGCAACTCTGCCGCTTCTGGCGAAGACAGCAGTCTCCCATGCGAAGGCCGGCGCAGACCTGGTGGCTCCATCGGCGATGATGGACGGGCAGGTGAAGGCCCTCCGGCGGGCGCTGGACGATGCCGGATTCCCGCATCTGCCGGTGATGAGCTACTCCGCCAAGTACGCCTCCGGATTGTACGGGCCGTTCCGGGACGCGGCGGAATCGACGCCGCAGTCCGGCGACCGGCGCGGGTACCAGCTGGATCCGCCGAACGTCGAGGAGGCACTGCACGAGGTGGCGCTGGACATCGAGGAGGGAGCCGACATCGTGATGG
>JAHFFF010000010.1 GCA_023248095.1 Candidatus Omnitrophota bacterium
GCCGAACGCCATCGAGGCGATCGAGTTGCTGAAGAATCCAGCTCGTTTGAAGGCTGCATCGCCCAAGCAATGGCAGGAACTGGCCGAATTTCTCAAGATGGGTCTGCTGAATTATCTGGTGGCGCTGGAGCCCCTCGTGATTTCGGAACGCTGGTTGGCCGAGAGGCCGGAGGAACGATTCGCGCGCGGCAGAGGTTTTCAGTACACCAAAGATTTCAGACAGCTGCCCGAGGTGGTCCGGCTTCGAGAGGCCGTGAAGGGGAACGCCGTGGAAATCTCCAACTGGCTCGGGGAGATGGAAGGAAAAGATCAGGAACTGACCCGGTTTTGGATATTGCTGGCATGGGTACAATATCATGGCTATTACACAACGGGTATGCCTGTTCTGAAAAAGGATGGGGTCTCCATCTCCCTGGAAGAATTGCTGCATCATCTTTACTCGCCTGGCTACCGGGATCTGCTGGATCAATCACCATTCCCCGTCATACTGGATCCGGAGGATCAAACCTGGCTCTCAATAGCCGGTGATCTGCTGAAGGAATTCGAAGAGGAGCTGCAGGACTACCTTCCTCTGCAGATCGTCGGTACCCCGGCGGGGCTCGAGGAAAATAAAGAAGGGATCCCCGAAGTAGCTAAGCCGCTGGTAGAAACGCTGTTGAAGGATCCCGATGCAAAAAACCGACATCAGGCATTGGAATCTTTAGCCAAAACGATGCGACAGATTACCGCACCCCTGGTCACTGGAGGGGATGAGAGGCTCAAACCTTTCGTCCCGATCTTGCTGGAGGTCATTGGACGTCCGCAGGAGAATTTCGACATCCGGGAGTTGGCCTTGTGGGTTCTTTGGGGTGTTGTCCGCCGCAAGGAGGCGCTCGAGCCGATCGCTGTTTTGCTGGGGGTCCCGGATCCTTCTCACAGGGAGGCCGATCCGCAGATGCGCAAGGCGTTGGCTTACTCCGTGGGGGGATTGGTTGTGGAAGAGACTGGCGAATTGGAAAGGATCTTGGACGTCGTGGAGGCGGTCCAAAAGGCGGATCCAGATGAGTCGGTTCGGAAGACAGCAGGGCGGGTCTTCAAAGAGATCGAACCGATCTTTTCGGAAACGGTATCTCTCTGGAAGCCGGAGATGTTCAAACCGGAAGAACGCCGGAAGGCCTTCTTGAGGTTGAAGGTGTTGCTGGAGAACCCAGGTGGGTTGTCGGGGGAGAGGAAACCGGTTATTTACGAGTGGATTTTCAGACAGGCGCTGAGAACAGGGGCGGATGTGGATTCGATCATTCGGATCGCCGATACGCTGTCGAGCTGGTGGGAGAAGGATGAGGCGCGCGCTCCAGAGAGGGTGACCCTGCTGGCACAGTTGAGAGAGATCCAGCAGGGGGGGATCGACAGCGGCCGCCTGCAAACTCTGCTGCCCCGGATCATGAAGCGATTGGAGCCGTCGGCAGAGGAGATCGTGCAGGGGTTGGCGGTGAAGTGGGGTCTGGTGAAGCCGGATGAGCTGCACATTGTCGGGGTCAGCTCGCAGGTCTTGTCTGCAAACAGCGGGCTGCAGAAATTGATCGGGCGGGCAGTGCCGATCGGCAATATGGTATTGGTCGGCGTGCCGGAGCAAGAGCAACGGATGGAGGAGTTGCTGCAGCCTTTCCTGAGCAACCCGGCGGAGATCTCCGTGCAGGCCTACGGAGCGGAAGGGGATGAAAGCCTGAAGCGGTTTCTTCAGGTAGCCGAGCGGATGCAGCTCAAGTCGGCCGGGTTGGTTGGCCTGGATCAGCCTGAATTCCGCCAGATTCTACGGCAGATTATTCTGAACGTTTCCAAGATCCAAGACAGCGAAATCCTCGAAGAAGATCTGAGCGCTCTTGAGCAAGCTCTCGCCGTTCTCGCGTAAGATGATAGAATAGCTCTCGTGGACGCCTACTGTTTGGACCTCGAGGGGATCCTCCTGCCGGAGATCTGGATCGCGGTTGCGACGCGCTTTAAGGTGAAGGCACTGCGGCTGACCACGCGGGATGTGCCGGATTACGACAAGCTGATGCGATACCGCCTGCGGATCCTGAAAGGGGAGGGGATCCGCCTGCGGGATATTCAGCGGGTGATCGGCGGCCTGCAGCCGCTGCCCGGTGCGAAGCAGTTTCTGGAGAAGTTGCGTCTGGAGGGCCCGGTCATCCTCCTCTCCGATACGTACTACGAGTTCTGGCAGCCGGTCATGCGTAAGCTGGGTTGCCCGGTCCTCTTCTGCAACCGGCTGGGGACGGATCGGAGCGGTTTCATCTCCAGCTATCATCTGCGTCAGAAGGATGGGAAGAGGAAGGCGGTTCGTGCCATCCAGCAATGCGGGTTCCATGTCCGGGCGGTGGGGGATTCGTACAACGATTTGGCCATGCTCAAGGAGGCGGACGTCGGCATCCTGTTCAATCCGCCCGCCTCCATTCGAAAGGATCATCCAAAATTTCCCGTAGCGCGGAATTACCAAGAGCTCCTTCGACTGCTGAAGGGATGAAGATCAGCAGGCCGCTGGTGGTGCTGGATCTGGAGACGACCGGCACCTGGGTGGAGAAGGACCGGATTGTTGAGATCGCGATGGTGAAGCTCCTGCCCGACGGGAAGCGCCAGAAGTTTGAGTCACGCGTGAATCCCGGCATGCCGATCCCTCCGCGGGTGAGCGAGATCACCGGCATTCACGACGAGGACGTGAAGGAGGCTCCCCGCTTCAAAGAGATTGCCGCGAAGGCGCTGGAGTTTTTGGGAGAGGCGGATCTGGCCGGTTTCAACGTGGAGCGGTTTGATCTCGTTATCCTGGAGCGGGAATTCTTCGCGGCGGGGATCAAGTTCGAGTGGCGCAGCCGGGCCATCTACGATGCGCAGAGGATCTATCACCGCTACGAGAAGCGGGACCTGAAGGCGGCCTATCAATTCTATTGCTCCAAGGATCTGATCAACGGGCATACCGCGATGGGAGATACGGAGGCCACGCTGGAGATCCTCAAGGCTCAGATGGAGCAGTACGGGGATCCGAGCCAAGGGATCGAAAGCCTGCGGGACGTGGAGTTTGAGCGGCTGGACGACTACTTCGACCAGGAAAAGAGATTCCGCTGGTGGAACGGGGAGCTGTACCCGGTTTTCGGAAAATACGCCCGCAAGCATTCCTTGAAGGAGATCGTTCAGAAGGACACCGCCTACCTGCGGTGGCTGTTGACCAGTGATTTCAAGGAGGACGTTAAAAGCTTGATTCGCGGCGCCCTCGAAGGTCGCTTTCCAGCATCTCCGCGGTAAAAGAATTGCCGGTTAGCGGGCCAGCGTCACCAGGTGTTGCCACCAGTCATCGCTCTTCCACTGTTTGAGCGCCTTCGCCAGCCCCTTCGCGCTCTTGGTCCGGAGCAGGTGGACCGGCCGCTTCATCCATTCGATCGCGCGCGGATGTCCTTGGTCGGCGTACTCCTTCCCCTGGATCATGCATTCCAGCAGGTCCGCGTCGCGGGCGATCACGCCGGCGCGGGTTTTTTGATCGAACAGATCCTTCATCCAGCGGGTTAACTCCTGGCGAACGGGGGCCGGCAGGCCGGCCAGCTGCTCAGCGGAGGCCTTCTTCTCCGCCGCGGGGAAATCGATGTACCGATGCCCCACCTTGTGCAGGTCGTTGATGCGTGCCTCGTGCAGATCGTTGAGCAGGCTCATCATCACGACCGGGTAGGGGTCGACCCCCTCCATCTTGGCCAGCACGTATCCGAGCAGTGCGGCCCGGAAGGAATGTTCCGCAACCGACTCGCCGTTCTTGATGCCGATCATCCACCAACCGCTGCGCCGCACTGATTTGAGCACACCGGCCTCCCCCATGAGGTTGAGGATAGAATCCAGGGTGTTTCGTCCACCTCGCTTGATCATTTTGTCTCACCCCCTAGTAATCGTCGGCGCGTGATCTCGTAGGCGATCAGTGCCGTGGCCGTGGCCACGTTGAAGGACAGATCTGCGCCCGGCATGGGAAGCGTGAGTTTTAAATCCAGATGTTTCTCCAGCCCGGGCCGGATGCCGCTTCCCTCGGAGCCCAGGACGACCGCCAGGGGTTCGGGCCAATCGGCCTCGTGCAGGGGCGTCCCGCCCGATGAGACCGCGCCGGCGATCCAGTAGCCGGCCTTCTTCGCCAGCTCCGAGGCCTGCGCCAGATTGGTGACGCGGGCGACGGCCACGTAATTTTCGCCGCCGCAGGCAACGCGCAGGGCCGTTTCATTCACCTCGACCGACTCGTGCCTCGGCAGCACCAGCGCAAAGCCCGCCAGGCAGGCGGTGGTGCGCAGGATCGCCCCGAGGTTTTGCGGATCGGTCACCCGGTCGAGGAAGAGCAGCGTGGGTCGCGGCTCCGGTTTGCGCACCAAATCCTCCAGGGCCGCGTACTGGAACTCCTCCACCTCCGCCAACACCCCTTGCGCATGGAGATCCGGCGCCAGCCGGGCAAACTCCGCCTTCGTCTTCGAGATGAAACGATGGCCGGCCGTTTTGGCAGCGCGGACCACCTCAGGGGCATCCACTCCTTGTTGAATGATGAGGGTACGGATCGTCTTGGGGGCTGCCTGCAACCGTTCAAGCACTGGCCGTTTTCCGTACAAACGCATGTGATCTATTCTAGCATGAGGTACAATAAGGGCCATGAAAAGGCTGCTGCTGATTGGGACGATGTTCACAATCTTATTTTCCTCGGATTGGCGTTTGGTTGCGTGGGCGAAAGAGTGGAGGGTGGATTGCTGGGAACTGCGGACGGGATACGCCTACCAGTACACGAACACTGCCCGCCCGAACAATTTCCAGTTGATTCCGGTGTTGCCTTCGGCGGTCATTCCCCTGACGGAGTCGGTTGGGGCAGGGTGGCTCCGGGGCAGATGGGAGTGGAACCCGGAGCTGTTCCTTGCGTTTTTCACCCATCCGTATGTTCGCCCTCTAGTCGGGGTGACCCCTTTGCAGTTCCGTTACGCGCTGGGGCCGTGGGGGAGGTGGAGCCCTTACGGATTCCTCGGCGTCGGGATCCTGCACGCGAACATCAACCGCAGAGAGACCACTTCGGACCTCAACTTCAACCTCCAAGGCGGGCTGGGGGTTTCGTGCGCAGTCAACGATGCCCTCTCGCTCCTCCTGGAATACAGGCACATCCACATCTCCAATGCCGGTATGGATGAAGACAACGCGGGGATGAATACGAACACCTTTTTGGCGGGGATCTCCCTCAAGAGATAAGGGATGATCCGGTTGAAGGGGTTGGAGCTTCCGGAGGCGGTGCAGTCGCCGATGGCCAACTGCACCGACCTGCCGTTTCGATTGATCGCGCGCCGGCATGGGATGTCCTTTGCGTTTCTGGAGATGATCTCGGCGGAGACGCTGGTGCGGAACAATCCGGCGACGACCGAACGGATGCGGACGGACCCGGAGGATTGGCCGGTCGGTGTGCAATTGGTCGGCTGCGATCCGGCGGTGATGGGGGCGGCGGCGGCCAAGGTCGAGGGGATGGGCTTCCCTGTGGTGGACTTGAACCTAGGTTGCCCGGTCCCCAAGGTGGTTTGCAAGGGCGGGGGGTCGCAGCTCTTGCGCGAGCCGGAGATGGCGGGGCAGATCTTCAAGCGGGTGGTCCGATCGGTCAAGCGAATCCCCGTGACGGTCAAGATGCGGTTGGGCTACAGCGATCCGACCGGAACGGAGGCGGTTCGGATTGCGCGCATTGCCGAGGATTGCGGAGTGGACGCCATCGCCGTGCACGGCCGCACGCGGGAGCAAGGCTACTCCGGGATGGTCAACGGCGAGGCGATCCGGCGCGTGAAGGAAGCGGTTTCCATTCCGGTGATCGGCAACGGAGATGTTGTGGATGGGCCGAGCGCGATCCGCCTGAAACAGCTCTCCGGCTGTGACGGAATCTTATTGGGCCGCGGGGCGCTGGGCAATCCTTGGATCTATGGGCAGGTGGAGGCGGCTTTGAAAGGGCAGGCCCTTCCTCCTCCGCCGGATTTAGCGGAACAGAAGAGGGTGCTTCTTGAGCACATCGAGCTGCAGTGCCGATATGAAGAAAGGCCGCTGGGCCCTTTGCGCCGAATCATCTGCTGGTATTTTAAGGACCGACCCGGCGCGCCGGGATTTCGTGACTCCATCCACCGAGCGGAGAGCATCGATCAAATGAAGCTCCTCATCCACACCACGTTTTCCTAGAGGCATGTTCAAGCGGGATGCGTATGCCGAGCTTCATTGAAAAGCTGGGCTGGATCTCGGCGGTGGTCTTGCCGTTCTGGAACATCCCTCTGATTATCCGGATCGAGCGCAGAAAATCGTCGAAGGACATGAGCCTGGCATGGGCGCTCGGGGTGTTTGCCTGCTTGATCGGGATGCTGCCCTCCGGCCTGCAGTCGACCGACCCGGTGTTCAAGGCCTTCACCGTCGCGAACCTCGCCATCTTCAGCGGGGTGGTTGTCCAGGTGCTCCGCTACCGATGAAAATTTTTGCTTGCGTTGAGGCTCCGATCTTGTATACTTGTTACTGTAGTGAGTAAGTTTGAGACGGCTCGACGGAGAACTTGTAGACAAGCAAGTAAAGCGACTGCGGCTTTTACTCAGGCTGCCGTCGCTCTTTTGTTTATAGGGTCTCCCAAGCAGATACGTTGAAGAAAGGAAGGTTAATCAGTTCAACATGGCAAAAGGTACAGTGAAGTGGTTCAGCGATCAGAAGGGGTACGGGTTCATTACCCCGGAGAACGGGAAGGACGTCTTCGTCCATTTTTCCGCGATCCAGGGAGATGGGTTTAAGACGCTCCGCGAGGGGGAAGCGGTGGAGTTCGACATCACCACCGGCCCCAAGGGTGAGCAGGCCTCCAACGTGAGGCGGCTCGCCACCTCGTAAGGCTTACGCCTTCACGGATTGAGTTTCGCAGGCTCGGGAGACAACTCCCGAGCCTTCTTTTTTGTGTGAGGATTTTGAAATGAACCCATTTGGGGTGAGCGAGGCGAAAGCGGAATGGCTGAAGGCCCGGATGGCCGAGTGCGGAATCCGGGAAGAGGACCTGGAAGAGCGGTTCGTTCGCTCGGGCGGGCCGGGCGGCCAGAACGTGAACAAGGTGGCCACCTGCGTATGGCTGCGGCATCTGCCGAGTGGTTTGGAGGTGAAGGTCCAGCGGGAGAGATCGCAGGCGCTCAACCGCTTTCTCGCCCGGCGGCTGCTCGCGCAAAAACTGGAGGAACAGCGCCTCGGTCGCCTGAGCGAAGAGCGGCAGCGGATCGCCAAGATCCGCCGCCAAAAGCGCCGCCGCTCCCGCCGCGCCAAGGAGAAACTGCTTGCTTCCAAGCGCCTGCACTCGCTCAAAAAGCAGGCGCGTCGTCCTCCCTCCGCCGATGACTAGCAAGATTGCCCCACCCTCGGGATACGGGGTTCTCAGGACGCTTGCCGGCCCCAGCGAGGCCGGCTGCGCTCATCGTCGTCCTTCGCTCGTCCCCGGCCTTGGTGCATGCCAGGGACACCATGCCCGCTCAGTCCTCCGAAGCCTGCTCACCCCGCATCCCGAGGGTGGGCCTGGCACCGCGAATCACCGATTGAGGGAGGTCTAGCGTTTGGAGAGAGTATATGCCGAGCGGACGATTGCAGCTTACCGCGTCCACGCGGGCAAGGCGATCCGGAACTGGTCGCGTGGCAAGCCATCCCGGTTTCTGCGCAAGTTCATCGCGCTGATCCTTCAAGGCGGCTGTATTCTGGATTACGGATGCGGGATCGGGACCGATCTGGCGTGGCTGCGCCGGCAGGGATTCCAGGTCGAGGGAGTGGATGGGGCGCTGGAATTTGTGCTGCAGGCCAGAAGGCGCTGTTCGGGTGCGCTGATCCGTCACGTTCGCTTTGAGAACGCCCGCCTGCCGGAAGATCACTACGATGGGATCTGGTGCAACGCGGCACTGATCCACGTTCCACCGGAGGAGCTTTCCCGGCAGCTGGAGAAATTAAGGCGTGCGCTTCGGCCCGGCGGATGGTTGGGATTAACGCTGGCCTGGGGGAGCAGGAAAGGATTCGTGCGCCGGGATTGGATACCGGGCCGCTACATCGCCGGCTACACAAAAACCGAAATCGCTGCCTTCTTGCGCCATTGGAAAATTTACTCCCTCCGGGTTGTCAAAGGGGACGGCCGCCATGGCCGCTGGATTCAGATCTTGGTTTTCCCCGTACCCTTCGTGGGATAATAAGGACTTCAGGAGGACAATCCCATGAAAGATCACGCAGAAGGAGTCAGTCTCTTCCTCCCGCTGATCGCGATTGCAGTCGGGTTCGCAGGATGCCAGGGGGCGTCTCAGAGGTACACGTTTCCGGTGACATGGCCTAAAGGGCTCCACTCGTCCAGCTCGTCTGGGACTTCCGTAGCAACGGCAGGACCAGCCGTCTGGGTAGAACCGCTCACCCTCGATCTGGGAGAGGGGAACCCGCCGCAGAAATCAGCCCCCGGAATTCCTACGAACGAGGTACTCACCCATCTGCTGATCCGGAAATTACAGCGGGCCGGCGTCAGGGTTTCTGAGCGGGGGGCCGAGTACGCTCTGGTGGGAACGGTTCCTCGTTTGGGCTATACGGAGCGCAAGGGATATCCGAGGAAACTTTTTTACACCTCGCAGCTCTCTTACCAGTTGATCCACCAGCCCACCGGCGCGGTCGTCTGGAAGGGAAACCTGTCGCAGGATTTTGAGCAAACGGTTTTGGTGAACACCATGACAAAACTCCCCGAGGATCCCGATGCTCCGGAACATGTCCTGCTGGACAAGTGCATCGATCCTACCTGGGGGGCCATCGCCTCTGACATCGGCGCATTTCTGAAGAAAAAGCCTTCTAGGAAGTAATGGACCAGATCCACCAGATTCAACAGCTCATCCATCACCCTTGGTGGCAGTACCTCTGGCCGCCGGCAGCGGGCGTTGTTGTCTTCTTTTTCGGGTTTGCGCTGCGTTCTCTCCTCCTAAGCCGCTTGCAGCGATGGGCCGCCAGAAGTCGTTGGGCCTGGAGCGACATCCTGCTTCAAGCCATCCGCGGGCCGTTCATCCTGTGGTGCATCATTGTCGCCAGCTATGTCACCGTGGCGGGTTGGCCGGTCTCTGCGAGGCTGGATGACCTTGCCCGCAAGGGCCTCTCCATCCTGTGGCTGTTCTCGCTGACCTTCGTTGCTGTCCGTGTCACGGATCAACTGATCCAGCGATACGGGGCCAAGCTCTCCACGGCCCTCCCCCTCACCAGCCTCACACAGAACCTGACCAAGGCAACCATCCTGGTTATCGGAACCTTGATGATGCTCAACAGCCTGGGGGTCTCCATCACGCCGATCCTCACCGCGCTGGGCGTGGGCGGCCTGGCCGTGGCCCTGGCCCTGCAGGAGACCCTTTCCAATCTCTTCGCCGGGATCTACATCACCGTCGCACGGCAGATCCGGGTGCGGGATTACGTCAAGCTGGATTCGGGAGAGGAGGGCCACGTCTCCGACATCGCCTGGCGCAACACGCGGATCTGCAGTCTCTCCAACAATCTCATCGTGATCCCGAACACCAAGCTGGCCCAGGCGATTGTGACCAACTACGATCTCCCCTCGCAGGATATGGCGGTGCTGGTCGAGGTGAGTGTGGACTACCGCAGCGATTTGGAAAAGGTGGAGAAGGTGACCTCCGAGGTGGCCAAGGAAATCATGCGGGAGGTGCCGGGGGGTGTGCCGGCATTCGAGCCCTTCATCCGCTATCACACCTTTGGGAGTTCCAGCATTAATTTCACGGTGATCCTGCGCGGCAAGGCCTACGTCGATCAATATCTGATCAAGCATGAATTCATCAAGAGGCTGCATCGCCGGTACGCTCAGGAAGGGATCACCATTCCGTTCCCCATTCAGACCGTCATCCTTCAGCCACAGCCATCTGCTGGGTAGTGAAAAGAGTACTGCTGGTCTACAAGAAGAGCGCACGCCATGTGCCGGCAATCGGATTTCAGAAGGGGCGCCGGGTTCCCTCCGTCGGTTCCGAGTTCATCCACCGGGATCTGGAACGCATCCGCCGAGCTCATCGCGCCCATTTGCGTACCCTCGAAGAGGTTCTGCGGGAGATCAGGCGCCGACACCTGGCTGTCAAGATGGCCTACCGGGTTAGTGCCCATGATTTGGCCTCGTACGATCTGGTCATCTCCGTGGGAGGGGATGGGACCTTCTTGGAGGCGGCGCGCGCGGTCCGGAGCCAACAGGTTCTGGGGGTCAATTCTGATCCCGACCGGAGCGTCGGGTCCTTTTGCGGCGCGGATGGCCGGACTTTCGCGAAGGTGCTCGACCGAGTTCTTGCGGGACGGGTCCGGGCGACCCCTCTGCCGCGGGCGATGCTGGAAATCAACGGAAAGGGAGAGGGGATCCACTTCCTGAATGACCTGTTGATCACGCACCGCAGGCCGGCAGCAATGAGCCGATACTGGGTGCAGATTGGGACGGAAAAAGAAGAGCACCGTTCCTCGGGCCTGTGGATCTCGACGGCGGCTGGGTCGACAGGGGCCATCCAATCGGCAGGCGGGCGGAGGATGCCGGTTGCCTCGAGGGCCCTCCAATACCGGCCCAGGGAGCTGTACCACGGCGTGCAGTCTCGATATCGGCTCACGGGGGGGATCGTTGCCTGCGGAAAGAAGATTTTAGTGGGATCTTTGATGCAGGACGGAATGATCTGCATAGATGGGGAACACCAAGCCCTTCCGTTCCGCTATGGAGACTTTCTTCGGGTGGTCCCCTCACCCTACCCGCTGAACTGGATTGCTTGACCGACAGTACCTCTATTTTCCCGGACGGTGGGAGGATCGGAACTGGAAGGAGCTCTCTGCTCTTCCGCTGGAAGATGTCTGGTTCCGGACGAAGGATGGGGTTCGGCTGTTCGGCTGGTATCTTCCGGCTCCCTCATCGGAGGCGCTGTTGCTCTGGTGTCACGGCAATGCCGGAAACATCGCGGATCGGCTGGAAAACCTCGAGCTCCTGTACCGACACGGGCTGTCCACCTTCATCTTTGACTACCGAGGGTACGGCCGCAGTGCAGGGGCCCCTTCGGAGGAAGGGCTTTACGAGGATGCGCTTGCCGCGCATGACCACTTGGTGATGAATAAGGGAATCCTTCCTGAGCGGATCGTTGCCTTCGGCCGCTCGCTGGGCGCGCCGGTTGCCGGAGAGCTGGCCCGCAAACGGCAGGTGGCGGGGCTGATCCTGGAGACACCCTTTCCGTCGGTGGCGGCGGTCGCCCGCAGGCTGTTCTACGGATTTCCGGTGCATCAGCTGCTTCGGGCGCGGTTCGATCTGGCGAGCCGCCTGAAAGAAATTCACGTGCCGGTGCTTGTCGTGCACGGCGACCGGGATACCACCATCCCCTTCGCCTTGGGGTGGGCGGTGTACGAGGCTGCCAACGAGCCGAAAGAATTCTACCGGATTCCGGGAGCCGACCACAATGATACCTACGTCGTCGGCGGGGAGCCTTATTTCCAGCGCCTGCTGGAGTTCATCCGCCGAGTCACGTAACACTATGGACCCTGCGCGTGCTAGGACCAGACTCGGGATGCGGGGAGAGCGGGCTTCGGAGGACTGAGCGGGCACGGTGTCCCTGGCAAGCTCTAAGACGGGGGACGAGTGAGGGACGACGATGAGCGCAGCCGGCCTCGCTGGGGCCGGCAAGCGTCCCGCGCGATCCCCGCAGCCCGAGGGTGGTCCGGACCGAGCGGGGTCGATGGAGTTGTGATAATCTGGTGAGCTATGGAGCGTAAAGGGTTCGACGGGGCGACGGTTGTTTCCTTTGAAAGCCGGTTGGCCGATGCGATGACGGAGAGCATCCGGCGCCGCGGGGGCCAACCGCTGAGCGCTCCTTCCTTACGGGAGATCCCACTGAGCGAGAATGCCGAGGCCTTTTCCTTCGCCGAGAAGCTGTTCGCGGGCCGGATCGACCTCTTAATCTGCATGACGGGCGTCGGGACCCGCATCCTGCTGGAGGCCCTGGCCACCCGCTACGATAAGCAGCAGGTTCTCGAGGCGTTCAGCCGGCTTACCGTGGTGGCGCGCGGACCCAAGCCGATACGAGTCCTCAAAGAGAACAACATCCCCATCACGATCACCGTCCCCGAGCCGAACACCTGGCTGGAGATCATTCATGAGTTGGACCACAACAGCCGGAGTTTGGCGCTGGAAGGCAAGACGGTGGCGGTGCAGGAATACGGCGTCTCGAATGAAAAATTGATTCAGGCCCTCAAACAGCGGGGGGCGAACGTCCTGCAGGTTCCGGTCTACCGATGGGCCCTCCCTCAGGATACGGCTCCCCTGCTGCAGGCCATCCGGGAGATCACCGATGGGAAGGTCCAAATGGCGTTGTTCACCAACGCCGCGCAGGTGGACCACCTTCTGCGATTTGCCTCGGGAGAGGGGTTGGAGCCGTCGCTGCGTGAGGCGCTCAAGCGGATGGTGATCACGTCGATCGGCCCCATGACGAGCGAGGCGCTTCATGAGCATGGGTTGTCGGTCGATTTCGAGCCGAGCCATTCGAAAATGGGGATTCTGGTCAACGAGGCGGCGGACCATGCGGCGGAACTAATCCGGGAGAAGAAGGAAGGACCGGCGCGGCGGTACGTGAACACCAAGGCTACCCAAGTATCAGCGGTGGGCCGGCAGGATTCCCCATTCTTGAAGGCCTGCCGGAGGGAGCCCACCTCTGTGACGCCGGTATGGATCATGCGGCAGGCCGGTCGGTACCTGAAGGAGTATCGCCAGATCCGGGACAGGGTCTCCTTCCTGGAGTTGTGCAAGAGCAAGGAGTTGGCAGCCGAGGTGGCCATTGCGGCGGCAGAGAGGCTCAAGGTGGATGCGGCGATCCTCTTCTCCGACATCCTGCTCATCGTCGAGCCGATGGGCCTGACGCTGGAGTATGGATCGGAGAACGGGCCGGAGATCAGCGGGCAGGTGGCGGCTGCGGCCGACGTCGACCGCCTGCCGGAGATTGAGCCGGCGGAATCATTGAAGTTTGTTTTCGATGCTGTACAGCTGACGCGGCAATGTTTGAATACCAAGATTCCACTGCTCGGTTTCTCCGGCGCCCCCTTCACCCTGGCGGCCTACATCATCGAGGGGGGGGCCTCGAAGTCGTTCGTGAATACCAAGCGGTTCATGTATTCCGATCCGGGCGCATGGAACGCGCTGCTGCAGAAGATCAGCCGCGGGCTGGTGAAATATCTGAACGGCCAGATCGAGGCCGGCGCTGATGCGGTCCAACTCTTTGACACCTGGGTCGGTTGCCTGGGGCCGGAGGAGTACGAGCAGTACGTCTTGCCGCATACCCGTTCCGTGATTCAGGGGATCAAGCCCGGGGTTCCCGTGATCCACTTCGGGACAGGCACTGCCGGTTTCTTGCGTCAGATGAGAGAGGCCGGCGGAGATGTGATCGGCGTCGATCCTCGCGTGGAGCTGGACCAGGCTTGGGCTGCGATCGGCACCGATGTGGGGATTCAGGGGAATCTCGACCCGGTGGTTCTGTTTGCCCCGCGCGAGGTGATCCGGGCGAAGGTGAAGAGGATCCTGGAGCAGGCCGCCAGCCGGCCGGGGCACATCTTCAATCTCGGGCAGGGGATCCTGCCCAACACGCCGGAGGAGAACGCCGTCGCCATGGTGGAGTACGTGCACGCGCTAAGTCAGCGATGAATAAAAAACGTGTAATTGTCATCGGCGGAGGGATCTCCGGGCTGACGGCGGCGCACCGGCTGTGGGAGTTGGACCGGGAGCGCCGCCTGGGCCTGCAGATTACCCTGCTGGAGGCGCGGGATCGTCTCGGCGGCCTGATTGAAACCCAACTGCGCGACGGATTCCTCCTGGAAAATGGGCCGGACGCCTTTCTCGCGGAGAGGCCGTGGGCGCTTTCCCTCTGTCGCCGGATCGGATTGGAGGATGAGCTCATCCAGCCGCAGGCCGAGCGGAGGCGCAGCCTCATCCTGCATCACGGGAAGCTCATCCCGATGCCGCAGGGGTTCTACATGATTGCTCCGACTCACCCCAAGGCCCTCTCCGACTGCTCTCTGCTCAGTTTCTTGGGGAAACTGCGCGTCCGCTTCGAGCGGTTCATCCCGCCCCGCGCCTCCGACGCAGATGAAAGCGTTGCTTCATTCGTTCGGCGGCGGTTCGGCAGGGAGGTATTGGATCGGATCGCCCAGCCGATGATCGGCGGCATTTACACGGCCGATTTGGAGAAACTCAGCGTTACGGCGGCGCTGCCCCGTTTTCACGAGATGGAGCGGAAGCACGGCAGCGTCCTTCGCGCCTTGAGCAACGGAAGCGCCGGGGAAGTGGTCGCCGATGCGGAGAAGGCCAGCGGCCCTCGATACGGATTGTTCCTGGCGCCGCGCGCCGGCATGAGCCGGTTGGTGGAGGTGCTGGCCCGTAAGATGCTGGAGGTGGAGCTGAAGACCAACTCTCCGGTGGAGGGAATCGAGCGCAAAGGGAAGGGGTGGATGGTTTGCCTTCGGCAGGGGCATACTCTGCAGGCCGATGCCGTCTGCGTGGCGCTGCCTGCGCCTCAGGCTTCCGCGCTGCTCAAAAGGGTGGCCCCGGCGTCGGCTGAGGAATTGGCCGGGATTCCCTACGAATCGGTGGCGACCGTCAACATGGCGTTTCGCAGGGAGGATCTGCCGATTCTGCCGGAAGGGTTCGGATTCGTGGCCCATCCGGGGCAGGCGGGCGGTGTCGTCGGCTGCACCTTCTCGAGCGTCAAGTTTACGCGTCGCGCCCCCGAGGATTCCGTGCTTTTGCGGGCCTTTGTCGGGGGGGCCATGGCGCCGGGAGCAGCCGATCAGGACAACGAGAAGCTGCAATCGAACGTGCGGGAGCTTCTGAAGAAGACGCTGGAGATTCGCGCGGTGCCGCGCCTCGTGGTGATCCGGCGGCATCCCGGCAGCATGCCGCAGTACCACGTCGGTCACCTGGAACGGGTCCAGCGGATCGAGCGGGAGACGGCGAAGTTCCCGGGCCTGACCCTCACCGGGAACGCCTATCACGGCGTCGGCATACCCGACTGCATCCATCAAGCGGAATCGGCCGCCGAACGGATCTGTCAGGGGTCAGAGCGGCTTATTTAAGTTATGTATTGAAATTTACTTATAAATAAATTATACTACATAATATGAATGGCAGGGTTTACACCCCCCTCCAGATGCGGGAGGTGTTTCACCTGGAGTTTCTTCGGTGGTTCAGCAGGAAGCTGGAAGGGGATTGCTATTGTCTTAAGGGGGGCATCAACTTAAGGTTTTTCTTTCGAAGCATTCGTTATTCGGAAGATATGGACTTGGACATCCGAAGGGTGAGAGTCGAGAGGATCAAGAGGGTCGTCATGGAAATCCTCTCGGCCCGCGGGTTCTCCAACAGCCTCAACTCATTTGGGATCGAAAGAATCGTTCCCCCAGACATCCTCAAGGCCAAGCAGACCGAGACCACTCAGCGGTTTAAGATTCACCTTTTGACATCGGCAGGAGAGGACCTATTCACGAAAATAGAGTTCTCAAGACGAGGCCTAAAGGGATCTGCAGTCGTTGAGTCGGTACCGGCGCTGATCCTGCGTTCCTATAAAATGGCGCCTTTGCTTGTGCCGCATTACGATGTGGCCTTGGCTGTTTCGCAGAAAATCCAGGCCCTGGCGCAAAGGTCTGTTTTACAGGCCCGTGATATATTTGACCTGTTTGTCCTGAGTTCCCAATACGACGGATTGCAACGAGAACCCCTGCAAGTCGGCAAGGCTATCCTCAAAACAGCTTATGATCATATTTTTCTGGTGGAGTTTCCTCAATTCCGGGACACAGTGGTTGCCTATCTTGGGGCTGAGGAGCAGGAGGCATATCGTTCGCCGGCAGTATGGGATGAAATCAAACTCAAGGTGGCACGTTTCTTAGAAGAATTCAAGAATGAGAAGGCATAACTCGGGCAATATTCTGGTTTTTATCAAGAGACTGGGGCGAGCTGTTTTTACGACCCATGAACTGGTGGCGAGTTCCGGAAAATCGGCATCCACCGTCGTTCAAAGTCTGAATCGGCTGGCGCAGCAGGGCTTGCTCATGAGGGTCTACCGTGGCGTATGGGCGGAGGCTGGGCCCAAGGCGCTTTCTCCGTTTGAGATCATTCCTTGCTTATTCCCGCGCCACCGTGCCTACGTTTCATTTATTACCGCACTTCACCTGCACGGGATTGTGGAGCAAATCCCTCAGGTGATTACCTTGGCTTCGCCCTCCCATACGAGAACCCTGCGCACCAGGGCGGGCACCTTCTCAGTTCATCAGATTGCCCCGCAGTTCTTCGATGGTTTTGACTGGTACAAGGGGGATGGGAGCTTTCTGATTGCCGAGCCAGAAAAGGCCCTCGTCGATAGTCTGTACCTGTCGAGCCGGAAGAAAAAACAATTCGGACATTTCCCGGAATTACATTTTCCGCCGGCGTTCAGCTTTAAAAAGGCAGTGGGATGGACGGGGCGCATCCCGGAGAAAAATATACGTCTGTATGTCCTTCGAAAACTGGAAGCACTTAAGAAGAAGACAAGGAATGATTGATCACAGCCTGCTGATTGGGTTTGGTGGGCCGACCAAACCCGAGGAGGTTTGGCCGTTCATAGAGCGGTTGACTCGAGGGATGCGGATTCCGGAGCCCCGCTTGAAAGAAGTAGCTCGTCATTACGAGGTGACGGGCGGTTTCTCTCCGTATAATCAGCATGCGCAGCGGCTCTGCCAGAAGGTGACGGAGGCTCTGTATGCAGGCGGGGTGACCCTTCCGGTCTTCCTGGGGATGAGGAACTGGCAGCCGTTCCTCCCTGACGTCATTCGCCAGATCAAGGATCGAGGATTGCGGCACGGCCTGGGGATCGTGCTGGCCCCGCATCGATAGGAGGTGAGCTTCGGGCGGTACGTCGCCAGCGTCGAGCAAGCGAAGCAAGAACTTTCGGCCCCCGAGATCCAGGTTGAATACCTGAAGCCGTGGTACGATCATCCGCTGTTCATCGAGGCGCAGGCGGATCGGGTCCGGGAGATCTGGAAGGAGGCATCTGCCGGGAGGGGTGGGGCAGTGCAGTTGCTCTTCACCGCTCACTCCATTCCGGTGGAGGTTGCGAAGAATTCTTCCTATGAGGAGGAGATTCATCTTTCTAGCTGGCGGGTCGCAGAGACGCTGGGCGTGAAGGATTGGAGCGTCGCCTATCAATCCCGCAGCGGCAGCCCCGGGCAGCCGTGGCTGGAGCCGGATCTGTTGACGGTCATTCCGCAATTGAAAAGAGAAGGGAAGGATTGCCTGGTCGTGGTGCCTATCGGATTTCTGTTTGATCACACGGAAGTGTTGTATGATCTGGACATGCAAGCTCAGGAGGCGGCCCACAGGGAAGGCCTAAGATTCTTCCGTGCCTCCACGGTCATGGACCACCCGAAGTTCGTTCAGATGTTCGCGGAGTTGATCAAAGAACAGGTGTGCGTTCACGGAGCGAGAAGATGACGATGACCTCTGAAACGATTTTGGAAACCAGCCTCGCGGGTTTGAAGCTGTTCAAGAAGGGAAAGGTGCGGGACGTCTACGATCTGGGCCAGCGTCTGCTGATCGTGGCGACCGACCGGATCTCCGCCTTCGACGTGGTGATCCCGACGGGGATTCCGTCCAAGGGGGCGGTGCTGACGCAGCTTTCGGCCTTCTGGTTCGGGAAGATCAAGGGGATCACCCCCTCCCACTTCATCTCGGCGGAGATCGAGGAGATCATCTTGCAGCATCCGGAGCTTAAGGCCCACCGCTCGGTGCTGGCCGGCCGCTCGATGCTGGTCCGCAAGGGGAAGGTGGTTCCGATCGAGTGCGTTGTACGGGGCTATCTTTCCGGGTCCGGCTGGAAGGAGTACCAGAAGAGCCAGTCGGTCTGTGGGGTGAAGCTTCCGGTGGGCCTCAAAGAGTCGGATCAGCTTCAGCAGCCCATCTTCACGCCGGCCACGAAGGAGGAGAGCGGGCACGACATCAACATCAGCCAGGAGGAGATGGCCCGGCGGGTCGGTGCCGAGCTGACGAAGAAGCTTGAGACCGTCAGCCTGGAGATCTACACCACGGCGCGGGACTACGCTCGGACGAAGGGGATCCTGATAGCCGACACGAAGTTTGAATTCGGTTTGGCCGACGGCGATGCGCCGATGCTGATCGATGAACTGCTGACGCCGGATTCCTCCCGGTTCTGGCCGGCGGATCAATACAAGCCGGGCGGCCCGCAACCGAGCTTCGACAAGCAGTTCGTGCGCGACTACCTGGAGTCGATCCGTTGGGACAAGACCCCGCCGGCGCCCCCCCTGCCGGAGGAGATCGTGCGCAAGACGAGCGAAAAATATCTTCAGGCGCTGAAACAGTTGACGGGAAAAACCCTATAGGATAGGAGACCACGAAATGGCCGGATATACCAAGGGGCAAGTACGCGTGGGGATTCTAATGGGAAGTCAGTCGGATTTGCCGAAGATGGAAAAGGCGGCGGAGGTGCTCAAGGAATTCGGCGTCCCGCATGAAGTCAAGGTCCTCTCCGCGCATCGCCTCCCGGACCGGGTGGCGGAGTACGCCGAGCAGGCGGAGGGCCGCGGCCTGGAGGTGCTCATCGCCGGCGCGGGGATGGCCAATCACCTGGCCGGGGCCCTGGCGGCCAACTGCACCCTG
>JAHFFF010000144.1 GCA_023248095.1 Candidatus Omnitrophota bacterium
GCGGATTCAGCAGGTCATTGAGCAAGCAGGAAGGCCGCTTCTCGAACAGGCGGTGTTGTTCGATGTTTATAAGGGAAAGCAGATTCCGCCTGGGAAGAAGAGCTTGGCTTTCCGTCTGAGCTACTCAGCGGGCGATCGAACGTTGACCGATGCGGAAATCGCCGAGGCCCACCAGAAGATTGTTCGGCGCTTAGAACAAGAGCTTCAGGCTTCCCTGCGCTAGAGAATCCCTCTAAGCAAGCTTCCCCACGTTGGGGGAAGAGCGGATCGCCCAGAGGATTGCCAGACCTCCCAGGGCTACCGCCATGATAAAGGTGGGGCCGCTCATGGCGCCGTAATGGGCCGGAGCCAGCATTCCGAAGAGCATCGGTCCCGATAGGAACGTGTTGATTCTCGAGGCCAGGAAGGCCTTCTTGCGAACCGCCGGTATCTCCGGCTGCGGAACCTTTCCGGTGAGCAATCTCTTCTGCGCCGGCCAGATGATCATCCAGACGTTGTACCACATGATCGTGCCCAGCAGCATCCCGAAGAGGATCCACATCGCGCGGGGAGTCAACTTCCCGGTCTCCATGAGTAAGCTGGTAGCACCGAAACCCACCCCCGGCGTGTAGTAGTAGTTCAGGACGAACAGGGTCAGTCCCGCCAGAAAGGTGATCATCGCCCCCCATCGGAACCACCAAAGGGCGCGGGGCATCAGCTGAGGGTTGACCGCCTTTTTCGTGGCATCATCCAGGGCTGCCTGCAGTGGAACGTTGACGTAATTGAAGAAATACAGGTGCCCGATCCAGGTAATCCCCGCAATGACGTGCAGCCACCGGACCACCAAGTGGAAATTGCTGTAAAAGTCAGGCATCGTCAGACCTCCTTTTTCTCCAAGCGGTTAGCTCCCTTTAATCTAGCAAAAAAAGTGTATACTTACCACGGACATGATGACAAATCCAAGGGAAGAAAAGAGGCCCTTTTCGGGTTATTCCAAGTGGAGCGAACCGACCCCGGTAGAATCGGAAGCCCCACCGGAATCGGATGCCCAGCTGATGCGCATGGCCCAGCAGGGCGACTCGCAGGCCATTACGGCCTTGTACATGAGGTATAGACGCAAAGTGCTCAATTATCTTTATCGCTTAACCGGTAACCGCCACGTGGCGGAGGAGATGACGCAGGAAACCTTCCTGCGGGTCGTCAAGCATCTGCCTTCTTATCGACCGACTGGATCTGTCGGTGGATGGATCTTTAGGATTGCGAAGAACTTGGCTTTGAACAGCTTCCGGGACCGAAAGGGGATCCAGGAGCTTTCACTGGAGGAATCGTTGCCGAGCCAGAATTCCGATGAGGAGAAAGACGGTCCGCACAGGGCGGAGGTGATTGCGGATTGCAAAGACAGTCCGCAGGAAGCAGCCGGTCACAGAGAGGTGGAAAGGGAGGTTCAGGGGGCCCTGCTCAAAGTAGCACCCGTCTTTCGGGAAGTCCTGATCCTCTGCGATATCCAGGGGTATGCCTATCGGGAGGCGGCGGAGATCCTTCAGTGCTCCATTAATACCGTAGCCTCGCGGTTGGCGCGGGGGCGCGCCAAGCTGGCGGAGCTTCTGGGATACTTGAAGGAGGAGATCTGATGAGCTTGTGGGGACACTCGTCCAGTGAAACCCTATCCCGCATGCTGGACGAGATGCTGGATGTCAAAGAGCAGGCTGCCACTCGCAAACACTTGGCCACATGCCTCGAGTGTGAGCACCGGCTAAGGGCAGCGGCCAAGGTCAAACAAGCGCTTGGGAGCATGCCGCCTCTGGAAGGAAACCCGCTGGAGATGCTTCAGCCGCCTGTATTTGTTCCGATTATCCGTCCCGCCTTTCCCCTTTTGGGTTTCGTGATCGGACTGATTGCAGGGCTCGTGCTCCTGGCCGGTTTTCTTTCTCTAAGGCCCATGCATACGCCGATGAAAATCATCTCTGCCCCGACGGCGCTGATTGCCTCGGAAGGTCCCGGGAAAACGGAGCTGGAGCCCGGAGAGGCGGTGAATACCTTGGTGCCCGGAGACGTTGATCTGGAGATCCCTCATCAGGTCCTGTTGCGCTTGAAGCCAGGGACGACCATGAGCTGGGAAGAGAGAAATCGAGCCTGGCTCTTTGGAGGACGACCGAACATCGTTCTCAACGTGATGCGAGGGGAAGTCCTGGCGCGGACTCAGGACAGATTCTGGGGATCGCACCTCGCGATCCGGACCCCCACAGCCATCGCAATGGTGAAGGGAACGGCTCTTTCCGTAAAGGTAGAGCCTGACCAGGATGCAACGACCTTGAAGGTTCTCGCAGGGCAAGTCTTCTTTTCGCCCTACCTGGATAAGGTGGGCATGAACGTCCGGTCCGGTCAGACCAGCCAGATCCAAGGCAAGAGACTCCCCAGTCCAGCCCAAGCCCTTTCCCCAGCCGAACGGAAGCAGCTGCTGGACACCTACCGAATCGGGCTGGATCCGACAGCGGCCTTGGTGGTTGGAGGGGGTCCCGAGCGCGTGGAGGAGTTGCTTCAACCCGCCCTGCTTTTCCTCAGCTTCAACCATCATCCGGGATTGCAACCATTCATTCGGAATCTTGTCGAGGAGCTGAACGCCGCCCTGCTGGAAGGGGGCCTCTCCTCACAGGTGAACCGGGTGCAGGCGCTGGAGGTAGCCGTAGTAGGTATTTCCGACCCGGGATTGGCCGTTCCTCTGAGGATGTATGTGGGGGCTTGCGAGATATCCCTTGGGAAGGTGCTTCGCGGGCGGTCCCACTTCCATTGGGTCATGGATAGAAATCCTCAGCATCCCCAGGCCAGTTTAGCGTTAGCCGCGCTGGGGGTGACGGCGGAAAAACAGCTTCACAATCCAGAACTTGCCCAGGCGGCATTCCAGCAGCTCCTCTCCCAATATCCCAGAAGCCCCGAGGTCAGCCTGGCAAGGGAGTTTCTCAGCCGATATTCCAGGCCCAGCCGGGGAAATTAAAAGCTCCCCTCTTTTTAAGGTTGCACCCAGCCTGCTTGCGTGGTATAAAAAACCTGTCCCTGCGGTGCTCGTGTTCGTCGAACAGATTCTGAACCAACAGTAAAACCTAGGGAGCTTGACTTCAGCTGCGGAGTGCAGGCCCGCCGAGGATAACGATCTCGGGGGGAAGCAGGAAACAGCCGAGAGAGTTCCCGCCTTGGTGGACATACGGTTCACGAGGATTTCGACGCACGGTATCCGCGGGGACTTTCTCTTTCTGACATGGCTCGCACGCGCAAGCTCGTAAACCTAAGCTCCTCCTCGGAACTATTCCCGTTCTCCTTGCCGGCGGACTCCGCCGATGCCCCCCTTGCGGCACGGATGCGGCCGCGGGACTTATCGGAGTACGTCGGCCAACCCCATCTGTTGGGAGCCGGAAAGCTGCTCCGGCGGGCGATCGAGGCGGACCGCCTGACCAGCCTCATCCTGTACGGGCCACCCGGTTGCGGGAAGACAGCGCTGGGATTTCTGATCGCAGCCAGAACGAAGAGTCACGTGGAGCGGCTGAACGCTGTCGCTGCCGGTGTGGAGGACTTGAGGCGAATCATTGAGACCGGCCGCTTCCGGCGATCCAACCAAGGGCGGCGGACGGTGCTGTTCATCGATGAAATCCATCGGTTCAACAAGGCGCAGCAGGATGTCCTCATGCCGGAGGTGGAAGACGGCACCCTACTGCTGATCGGGGCCACCACCCACAACCCCTTCTTCGCGCTCGTTTCCCCTTTGCTTTCCAGGTCGCTGGTTGCGGAGCTCAAGCCCCTTTCCAAGGAGGATCTGATCCTCTTGATCAAGAGGGCATCGGCCGATTCCGAGCGGGGTTTGGGGAATCGGAAGATTAAGCTTGCGGAGGAAGCGCTGGATTTTCTGGCTGAAACCGCAGAAGGGGATGCGCGCCGGGCCTTGAACGGCCTGGAGCTGGCTGCGTTCACTACCCCGCCGGACAAGGAGGGATGGATTCGGATTGGCCTGGCGGAGGCTCAGGAGTCGGTTCAGAAGAAGGCGGTAGTGTACGACCGGGATGAGGACGCCCATTACGATACGATCTCGGCCTACATCAAGAGCATGCGCGGATCCGACCCGGATGCCAGCCTCTATTGGCTGGCCAAGATGCTTTATGCCGGAGAGGACCCGCGGTTCATCGCTAGGCGGCTGGTCATCTGCTCGGCGGAGGATGTGGGCAATGCCGATCCGCAGGCCCTCCTGGTTGCCACGGCTGCTCAACAAGCGGTGGAATTCTTAGGGATGCCGGAGTGCCGGATCCCTCTGGCGCAAGCAACCATTTACCTGGCACTCGCCCCGAAATCCAACGCTTCCTACGCGGGCATCGATCAGGCGATGAAGGATGTAGAGTCGGGAAGGACGATGGAGGTGCCGAACCACCTGAAGGACGCGCACTACCAGGGAGCGAAGCGTTTGGGGCACGGGGAAGGCTACAAATATGACCATTCCTATCCCGGGCATCATGTTCAGCAGGAATATTTGCCCCAAACGCGCAGGTATTATGAGCCGACGGAAGAGGGCCTTGAGCGGGAGCTGAAGAGCCGGCTTGCTAAACTGCGAAAGCCCTGAATTTGGCCTTGACAGTAGGTTCAGGAATAAAGTATTATTTCTATAAAGTTGTTGACTTATAA
>JAHFFF010000011.1 GCA_023248095.1 Candidatus Omnitrophota bacterium
CCCAGGAGGTGCCGCAGCGGGTCGAGCGATCCGAAGACTACAGGTACCGCAACTCCAGCGAGCTGCTTTACGACGCCAGCTTGGACATCCTCAGCGCGGTCCGACGGGGGGACCCGGAGCGAATCAGGGAGATCATGGGTCAATATCTGCATTGGCTGGATCTGATGGGGGACTATCCGGAGTTGAAGAAGGCTCTTTCCCAATGGGAGACGCTGGCGACGGCGGCCATCGCTTCACGCACCGAGGTGAGCGATGATGAGCTTGAATTGGAGAGGCTCTATTACGATCTGGCTAGAGAGAACAATGGTCTGGGGAAATTGGTCGAACAATTGCGCCTCCAGTCTGAGCCGTTTCTGAAGGACGAGCAGGTTCAGCACTATGTGGAGGTGGTGAGCAATTCCGCCGAGAAGGCCCGCGAGCTGCTTATCCAGATGGAACGTGTTTTGATAACGGGCAACGGCAACGGGATTCATCCGGTGGGAACGATTCCGAGGGTGCCGGTCCAACGGCCGCTCAAGGAAGTAGTGTCGGAGGCCGTCCATCTCTTCTCCGTGCTGTTGAAGAACAAGGGTCGGTTAAAGAATGTTCCCCATCGGCTTGTTTTTGAAGGAGAGGGTGTGCAGGGAATCCCGGAGGGGCAGGAGGTGTCCATCGAGGGCTATGATGCCCGGTTGATCCAGGTGGCCTTCGAGAACCTGTTTGGAAACGCCTGGAACTATCGGGACAAGGGGAAGCCGTTGGAGGTGACCGTCAAGGCCAGCTACGACCCGGCGACCCGCCGGTTTAAGGCCAGCGTCCGTGACAATGGGATCGGCATCCCAAGCGAGAAGCAGGGACTTTTATTCAAACCGGGAGAACGGGTTCAAGGGAAGGAACTCAAAGGCCGGGCGGGATCGGGAGAGGGACTCTACGGTGTTTGGAGGAGGCTCACCGAAAAGAAGATCGGCGGGGACAAGGGCGGGATTGAGCTGGTTTGGAGCAAGCCGGGCGAGGGGACGGAATTCCGGTTCTGGCTGCCTTTGGGCCTAATGGAGCAGGCTGCTCCGGCGGTTGTTCCGGAGCTACAGCCGGCCCAGCCCAAACCGGACCTCAACGATCCCGTCGTTCAAAAGCTCATCGAGATGGGCCTCGGCGATCTGTTTAAGGAAGAGGAGCCTCCGTCGGCCGGCCTGGAGGAGAAGACACGGGAAGACCGCCTGCTGGAAGTCCTGCGGGAGACCATTGCCTTGGAGGGAAATTCCCCCAGAATTTCCGAGAAGCTAAACCGCGACCAATTGAAAGCCTTGCGTGCTTTGGAGAGCCCAAGCACGGAGACCGTACAGCAATTATTGCAGAAGGACCCAACACTACAGCCATTCCAAAAAGGGGAGATGACGGATATCGCCCATGCGGTGCGCCTCTTCCAGAGGGCCTATGACCCCGAGAATCCCAAATTCTCCTTCCAGGACTGGGTGGAGGAGACGTTCGGCGACGCACCGGCGGTTTACGGGGAGGAACCGACAAGGTCCTCCAGCAAGCGATCATTCCTCGAGTGGGTGGATCTTTTCATCCGTTCCATCGAGCCTGGTTTCCGGTTCACCAATCCGCCTGAGCCTTCCGACGAGCTTTTGACTGCAGATGAATCAAGGGATTTCTATGATGATCTGATTGAACAGGTGCTTCTTCCGCGGCGGTTCACTTACTATACAAGCAGTCGGATGAAAGGGCCGGTGGTCTTGGCACCATCGTCCCCACTGTCGGCTCGCGTCACGCCGGCCGGCCGAGAGGTTCCAGTTCACTTAGTCCACACAGCGGAGACTGTTGGGGCCGGTGCCTCGGCCCAGGGAGGCCACATCCTGGTGTTCGAGCATGAGGAGCGGGAGTTCCTGAGGATGCTTCAGAAGTGGGAGGCGGGACCTCGAAAGGTCGCTCAGAGAGGTGGGAGGGTGATCCGGAAAGTAGAGATGGGGAATCCAACGCAGGTACAGAAGGTCATCAGGGACATCATTTATCTCAAGGCTTTCTTTAGCCGCTCTCAAAAGGATGTGCTGGCCCGTTTCAGGGATTTCACGCTGACCGAGGAGGGGATCCACTCCGACACCTATGCCTTTGCCCAAGCCCTTTTAGGCCGCCGATTGCGCACGGAAAGTCACCCGGAGGATGCAGTTCAGGTGGTTCGGGCAATTCTCAGGGAGCGCGGGCGGTTGATGGAGAGGCTGAACTCCTTGCAGGGTCAGACGATCGAGGTTCAGGCGAGGGAGGCGGAGGCGATCCTGGAGATCGAGGCCTGGCTGGGCAGCTTGAGGGACTCGATGGAGCCGCCCTATCGGCTGTACCATCTGATTTACGGCTGGCTTGAGCCAGGCAGTGAGCACGCTCGGGCACGGGAGCTGCTGGTTCCGATGGTTTTGAAGGCGCTCTTCCCCGGGGTGTCGGATGTGGTCGAGCAGCGGCTAAAACTGGTTGCGGCCCTGGCTCAAGACTATGCAGCATTCAGTCAGCGGCTTCGACAAGTCGGCAATCAGCTTTTTGACCGGGAGTTCCTGTCTCTCTCCGAACGAGTGGCACCCAGGCCCTGGCGGCCAGCCGGTCAGTTCACGCTGCCCGCTCCGCCGGAATTCCAGGCGCCGGGTCCGTCCGATGCATGGCTCGAACGGGCGCTGGATGATCTCAGCGCCTGGCTGAGGACTCGTCACGATGACATGGAACGAATGGCAAGGATGGGTGTGGATATGACCCCCATCAAAAGATTGGCCAAGGAGATCCAGCCCAGCTTCCGGACAACGGTGCCGGACACCCTCAGCGATCCGTTCGAGTACTGGAGGCTGTACTCAGATTTGAGCTGGGATTTGTTCCTGCAGCGAGGAATGGTTCTAGTCCTCGGTTCAATCCGAGGGAAGATCTACCGTTTCTTGTGGAGGCTCCGGACCCCCTGGGTACGGGAAGATTACCTGGGAGGAAAGGCCCCCATTTGGATGGCAGAGGCGGAAAACATCGGCGACCAGATTCCGGTTTACAGTATGGGTGCCGCCCTGGACCATTTGGCGGTTTTCTCCCCTTCGGATGCCAGGGCTTATGCCCGGGCGAGCTACGACAAGTGGATGCAGAGCCAGCAGGCCTGGCCCTTTCTGCAGGAGTTAAAGGCGATTCTCCCGGAGATTCGACAGAACGATGAGGCTTATCTGTTGTACTTCGGTGAAAAGCATACCCGGGAGGAGGAGCGCAGCCATGCGCAGGCCAGGGCCTGGGCGGAATACTTCAGCCACCAGCTTCTCAGGAACCGGCTGGAGATTCGCCAGCAGATAACCGTCAAGGCGATCTACAGAGGTGGGGAGAAGTCCATTCCGTTGGGATGGAATCCTGCGGAGATGAAACCCAACGACATCTATCGAGAGAATACCGGTGCCCTGATGGTCGAATGGGAGGGTGAGCTCAAAGGAAGACGCCATGTCATGAAAGAGCTTCTCGACCAGGGCTGGGATGATTGGGCCTATGCCTTCGGCCTACTCTTTCTGCTGGAAGAATGGGAGGGATTGCCCCCTTCAAAGCGGGAAGGTGCGGCCGATTTTTATGCAGGCCAGCGGTCGGTTGCTGAGATGATGTTCGATGGGATACGCATGCAGGGTTTCAAAAATCCCGTGCAGTTGATGTCCCATCTCAAGGCCGAGTCGAATCCCGGTCGTCGGCTCTACGAGTTGTTTCAGCAAGTGTACCAGTCGAACTTTTATACCGACGAGGAACGGGAGAAGATGCCGCCGCAACCCTGGCAGCAAGCCGGCCTGGAGGAGGCGGAGCAATTCCGGGATTGGCTCGTGGAGCAGATCCGGGCCCGCTTCGTTCGCGATCCGCGGTTTATCGAGATCGACCAGCAAGGATCTGTCACCAGCGTCTGGCTGGGTGAGAGGATCATCATTCCCAAATCGAAAGAGGAACCTGCAAGGGAACTTGTGGATGGGCTCACCGTGCGCTTGGAAATTTCCGAAGAGCGTCTGAAAGTTCACCTGAAACGGGAGGTCCGCGGAAAGGATGTCTCTCACTTCGGAATGGTCTTTGAACATGGGGTGATGAATGAACTCATGAATGAAGGGTTGATCCTGTACGGCGGAGCTTGGGCACCCAAACTTCCCCGTATCACGCCGGACAATACAGTCCTTACGCACGAAGCGGAGTATCTATGGAGTTCCGGAAAAGCCGCGGCTGCCCTGTCCGTGCCGGGCCAAGAAAAGGCCGAATCCCCGCATCGAGCATCCCTTGCGCTTCTGGAGAGGCGGAGGGACGATCGTTATTCCGGCCAGATGCTTCATCAGGCGGTTGCCCCGTGGGTCCGCACGCTCTATGACGAGGATCCCTTGCTCGATGGAAATGGAAGGATCGTTCCTTGGGAACCCCTGGAGCACAAGCTGAGCGAGATGATTGGCGGTCTTGTTTCCGGCAAACTGGAAACGGTCCTCTTCTGGAGGCAGGAAGGTGTTCTGCCCGACGACCCGGCGCTCTACGACGCGTTGGAGCACCATCGAATTCCGGAGCTTCCACAACTGCAGGTGCTTGCCCAATCCTTGTATTCCCTCATGAAGTCCTATCCTCAGTCGGAACACGAGGGATGGTCAGCGGAGTCGGTTACCTTGCTGCAGAGAGAGGGCCTCCCCCATTTGGTGCCGTTGCCCTGGTTGAAGCGATTCGCCGATGAGCGGCACGTGGACTGGGACGAAGCGTGGCGGTTTGTCCGCCACCACTGGAGGGATCCCGAGGGCCGCTGGCCGGTCGCCGCCGGCTTGGAGGAATCCAATCCTCCATCGTATCTTACGGATCTCTTGGAGGATCCGGAGGCGGCCAAGAAGGTCCAGCAGAACGGTTGGAACGATGGAAATCTGGAGGACTTCTTGAATCTAGTGCAGGACACGCTGGCGGTCTATGAAGAACGGACCGGCCGGCTATTCGGCCGAGAGATCGGGTTCGAAAAGATTATTTTGGTGGCCGATCCGGATGAACCCGCTACCTTCTTTGCTCCACCCAATCCTAAGGCCAAAATATTGGCCGTGAACCTGGCAAGTGCCTTGAGCGTACAGCAAGCCATGAAGTTCGCACGGGGCATCCTTGCCCATGAGATGGGTGAGTTAATCGCCTTCCACACGGGGGAGGGCTGGATGGAGCCCTCTGTAGAGCTGGAGATGATTGTCGGTGGATTCCCGCACCATCCCCTGCTGGAAGGAAGCGAGCTTTCCAACAGGTTCCTGGATTCCCGCAGTCCCATCGGACAAATTGCCAAAGGATTTGGCGTGCTGCATGGCGCACGGATGGGGGATGTGGTGGCGGATAAGATCGCCCTCCTGTTGGGACAGAAGGAGGACAGGGTGTTGGAGCGGTTGAGGGACTACATCTCATGGGATCTCTACGGCATTCGGATGGCTCTCCCTCAGGTTTCAAAAAATGGGGATGGGCAAGAGCGGTTGCTTGGTTGGGTAGCCACCCTCGCTCTCTGGGAAGGGGTTATCAAAGGTTCGACTGGTCCTGGGGAGGAGGAATGGATCAAGGTCTCCATTTTGTCGAACCAGGTACTGGATGCCGTGGCCGGGTACCCGTCCTCTGCGGCATTTTCGATCCCCTCGCGTGAGGACTACCACCTGGCCGTGGAGGAATACACCAAGCTTTTCCGAGGTCTTCGATTCCGGACGCCTCCGGGCTACACTGCGTCCGGGTTGGAGGAGGCACAGGGTCGGGTGGAGTCATTCTTGCGCAGCCTCCTTCCGGGGGGTGTGCGGGAGATGATCCCGGTCGTGATCGGGGCGGGACTGGAGCAGGCGCATCCGGAGCTGCGGGTGCTTAGGCGTTTCAAAGAGCTGCCAGTGTTGTTTGTCGATGGGCGGACGCCGGAGCAACTGATCGTGGAGCTCATCACGCGGTGGGATGCGCGGTCCGCGGTATTTGCCGGAATGGAGGAGGAGGCGGGCCGGATCCTGCCGATCTTGGCGGCGGCGGGCATCGAAATGCGGGCGGTGACGCCGAATCGGGCGGGGCAACTCATCTTGGCGATTCTGGCGAAGGCGTCGGGGATGGAGGAAGCGGCTGTGGCGGCGAGAGACGGTGTGGGGGATTTCCTGGACGCCGCCGAGGTGCTCCGTTCCCAGATGTGAACCGGATTTTTATTCGCCGTTATTTTGCATAATCTGCTATATTTTTAGTATGAAGAGAGCACCGTCTCGTGTTGGGTTCCTGGCCGGGATGTTCACCCGGCAGGAGCGGCTGGCGCTGGCCTTCCTGATCGGAGTCGCCTGCCTCGGAATGGGGGTGAGGTGGTGCCGGCAAAGATGGCCGACGCCGACTCCTGTGCCGGCATGGACGGAGGTGTCGGTGAATCATGCCGACATTCCGGAGCTGATCGCCCTGCCGGGGATCGGGCCGGTCCTTGCCCGGAGGATCGAGGAGGACCGGCAACGCCTCGGGCCGTTCCTTACGCTGAAGGACATGGCTCGCGTCAAGGGTGTTTCGCCGAAGACGTTGGCTAGACTCAAAGGTCTCGTTCGATTTGACTAGAGCTCCGCTGGCCATCATTGCAGCAGCCTTCGGATTGGGGATCGGGTTGGCGTGGTGGATGGAACCATCGTCTCTCGTTGCGTGGGGCGCCATCGTCTTATCTGCCCTCATCCTTCTGGTGGCACGGCATCATCCCGGGGTGTCGAACCTGTGCCTTTTGAGTCTGATCGCAGCCTTGGGAGTTTTGCATGCCCGGATCGATGCCCAGGTTCCGGCTGATTCGATCGCTCAACGGTTGACGGCTGCACCGCAGCCCATCACCTGTGAGGGAGTGATCGTCAGCGATGTGGAGTGGATCTATCCTGCCCAGGGGCCGGCACACCGGCAGGGTTGGTTTCGGATCACTCGGATCCGGAACGGCAAGGACTGGAGTCCATCCCATGGCCGTGTCGCCTTGCGGCCGCCTGTCCGCGGTGAGCCCTTAAACTACGGAGACAGGGTGCTCCTCCACGGAGAGGTTCGGGCAGGAAGGACGGAGAAGGATAGCGGTTTTAATGAAGCTACCAGGCTTTGGCTGCGCAGCGCTTGTGGGGTATTGACGGTTTCCGATTCTGAAGGGATGACGCTGTTGAGCGATTCGCCCGATCTTTGGGTTCGGTACCGGCGATGGGTTGCCTCTTTTCGATTGAGATTGAAGCAATTGGGTCATTCCATGATGGGACCTCTTGAGGCGGCTTACCTGGAGTCCTTTCTCCTCGGGGAAGGGCGGGGGATTCCTGCGCAGACGCGGGAGGCCTTTAGGAATACGGGCGTGGTGCATGTCCTTGTCGTTTCGGGGCAGCAGGTGACGTTGATCGGTTATCTTGTTTTTATCGGCTTGTCGATCGTTCGGATTTCGCGAGCCCTTCGGTATCTTTTGGCGGCGGGCTCATTGGTCCTTTATTGCACCCTGACAGGGGCGAATCCCCCAATCCTCCGGGCGACCGTCATGGGACTCTTGTTTTGCCTGGGTAAGTGGCGGGGGCATGAAACCTCCGCACTCAACGGGCTGGGCCTGGCGGCCCTCGGGATTCTTGCGGCGGGTCCTCGCGCCCTGGCCGACGTGAGTTTCCAGCTTTCCTTCGCCGCGATGCTGGGGTTGTTGGTTTTGAGCCCATGGCTGGTCAGATTATGGAGCGGCATCCTTTGGAAATGGGCGGCGGAGGGACTGGCGGCCTCCTGCGGGGCATGGATCACCATTTCCCCAGTCGTGGCGTGGCATTTCCACATGGTCACTCCCATCGCCCTCATCGCTAACCTTGCGGTCATTCCTTGGGCGACGGCGCTGATTGCAACAGGGTTTGTCTTCTGTCTGGCCGGCCTGATCAACAGCTGGGCGG
Source organism: Candidatus Omnitrophota bacterium (assembly GCA_023248095.1). Lineage (GTDB taxonomy): Bacteria > Omnitrophota > Gorgyraeia > 1-14-0-20-64-10 > 1-14-0-20-64-10 > JAHFFF01. The sequence goes on from JAHFFF010000011.1 coordinate 7,830, forward strand.
CAATCCCCGTTGCGGCAAGTTTCGGCTGGATGGCGTACGGAATGAATCGGCTGGTCATTTGGCTGGCCGGCCTGCCGGGCGCTTCCTGGAGGTGGTGAAGGTAGCTATTGAGAACGGTTCATTTTAAGGCTACACTTGATCTTTAGTGACGTGAGCCTTCCCCCTGGAGTTGAGATCATCGGTTCCGTGGCGACCGAATACGCGGAGGTGTTGACGGCCGAAGCGATCCAATTCGTCGCCTCCCTTTCCAGGGAATTTGACGGCCGCCGGTTGGAATTGCTGGCCCGGCGCCAGCGCCGGCAGCAGGCGCTGGATGAGGGAAGCTTCCCCGATTTTCTTCAAGAGACGAGACGGATCCGGGAATCGGACTGGACCGCAGCCGCCATCCCGGCGGATCTCCGGGAACGCAAGGTGGAGATCACAGGTCCGGTGGACAGGAAGATGATGATCAACGCCCTGAACTCGGGCGCCAGCGTCTTCATGGCCGATTTCGAAGATTCCCACACCCCCACCTGGGTCAACAACCTCCAAGGGCAGCTCAACCTCAAAGAGGCAGTCAACCGCACGATCACCTTTCAAAGCCCGGAGGGCAAGCGCTACAGCTTGAAGGAGCAAACCGCCACCCTGATGGTCAGGCCTCGGGGCTGGCATCTTCCCGAGAAGCACGTTCGGGTGGACGGCAGGATCCTTTCCGGATCCTTGTTTGATTTCGGCCTGTTCTTCTTTCACAACGCCAGGAGGTTGATCGAAAGAGGAACCGGGCCTTACCTTTATCTTCCCAAGCTGGAGGGCCATCTGGAGGCCCGGCTCTGGAATGACGTTTTCCTCTTCGCCCAAGATCACCTTCGCATCCCCCGCGGAACGATCCGGGCAACCGTGCTGATTGAAACGATCCTGGCTGCCTTCGAGATGGATGAAATCCTCTACGAGTTGAAGGAGCATTCGGCAGGCCTGAATTGCGGACGATGGGACTACATCTTCAGCGTGATCAAAAAGTTCAGGAGTCATCCGCAGTTCCTGTTTCCGGACCGGGCGCAGGTGACCATGGACCTTCCTTTTCTAAAATCCTATGCGGAACTGGTCATTCAGACCTGTCACCGGCGGGGCATCCATGCCATGGGAGGGATGGCGGCCTACATTCCCGTCAAGTCGGACCCAGCGGCGAACGAACGGGCCCTGGAGAAGGTCCGGCAGGATAAGCTGCGGGAGGTGAAGGCCGGGCATGACGGGACCTGGGTGGCACATCCCGGCCTGGTCCCGGTGGCCAGGGAAATTTTCGACCAGCATCTCTCCGGTCCGAACCAATTGCACGTCAAACGGGAAGATGTGAAGGTGAGCGCAAAGGATCTTCTGAGGGTGCCGGAGGGAACCATCACGGAAGAGGGATTACGGACCAACATCAGCGTGGGCATCCGCTACCTGGAGGTCTGGCTCAAAGGGACGGGCTGCGTTCCTCTGAACAACTTGATGGAGGATGCGGCCACCGCGGAGATTTCCAGATCGCAGGTTTGGCAATGGATCCGGCACGGGGCGAGATTGTCCAACGGGGCTGCCGTCACCCGAGACCTGGTGAGCCGGATCCTGGGGGAGGAGCTTCAGGGCATTCGCAATGCCTTGGGGGCAGGAGGCGGGGCCTCCGGGGCGGACACCTTGGAGAAGGCAGCCCGGCTGTTTGAAGAGCTGATGGTAAGCCCCCATATTCCGGAATTTCTTACTCTTATGGCTTACGAGTGTATTGATTAACTAAAGGAGTTCGCTGAAATGGAGAAGAGCGATTTTTTAGCCAAGGTGTCTGAAGGGTGGAAAAGCTCACCGCGTTGGCGCGGGATCAGGCGGCCGTATACCGCTGAGAATGTTTATTCGCTCAAGGGAACTGTTCACCGGGAGTATACGCTGGCGAAACTAGGCGCCAGGCGCCTGTGGAAGCTCCTCAACGAGGAGCCCTACGTGCCCTGTTTGAGCGCCTTGACCGGAAACCAAGCGATCCAGCAGGTCAAGGCCGGTTTGAAGGCCATTTACGTGAGCGGTTGGCAGGTGGCCGCCGACATGAACAACGCATTGAAGATGTATCCTGACCAGAGCCTATATCCCTCGGACAGCGTCCCCTATCTCATCAAGCGGATCAACAACGCCCTGCTTCGGGCCGACCAGATTCACCATTTGCGCGGCGATGACGGCATCTATTGGATGGCACCGCTGGTAGCGGATGCGGAGGCCGGTTTCGGGGGACCCCTGAATGCCTTCGAAATCATGAAGTACATGATCGAGGAGGGAACGGCCGGGGTCCACTTCGAGGACCAGCTGTCATCAGTGAAGAAGTGCGGCCATCTGGGCGGCAAGGTGCTGGTTCCCACCCGCGAGTTCATTGCCAAGCTGATCGCGGCGCGGCTGGCGGCCGACGTCTCCGGGGTGGACACCCTGCTCATCGCTCGCACCGACGCCCACAGCGCTTCCTTGCTGACCAGCGACATCGACCCCTGCGATCAGCCGTTCGTTCACGGCTCCAGAACCCACGAAGGGTTTTACCAGATCAAGGCGGGTTTGGACCTGGCGATCGCCCGCGCCCTGTCCTATGCTCCGTTTGCGGATCTTTTGTGGTTTGAGACGTCCAAACCGGATCTGGACGAGGCCAAGGCCTTTGCCAAGGCCGTTCACCAGCGGTATCCGGGTAAATTGTTGGCCTACAATTGCTCCCCCTCGTTTAACTGGAAATCGAATCTCAAGGAGGAAGTCATTTCGCGGTTCCAACAGGAATTGGGGAGTCTGGGGTATAAATTCCAGTTCGTCACCCTCTCCGGTTTCCATGTGTTGAACTACAGCATGTTCCAGCTGGCACAGGAATATCGTGCTCAAGGGATGGCGGCCTATTCGAGGCTTCAACAGGATGAGTTCGGGGGAGAACGGCTGGGCTACGAGGCCACCCGGCATCAAGAGTTTGTCGGCACAGGTTACTTCGATGCCGTTACCCAGATTGCCATGCAGGGTCTGTCCGCTACGTTAGGGATGGAAGGGTCTACGGAGAAGGACCAGTTTCAGTAAGATAAATCGGAAAATTTCGTAAAGGTGTGGTAAACTTCTCTTTGTAGGTCGCTCGCTATGGAGGCAAAACCCACCGTAAGAGAGCCTCTCGCCGAGCGGCGGCAATTCCCGCGCCTGAAATACACCAGCCCGATTCAATATCGTGACGTTTTTAAACCCCGGGTATTATTTTTTGGATGTGTTTCAAAAGATTTAAGCGCCGGCGGTTTGCGGGTAACCGCCTCCCGGGCCCTTCCCAAGGAGGCTCGGTTGGTCGTGCTGCTTTCTCTGCCGGATTCCCTCCGTCAGGTTCGCGCCATCTCGCGGGTCATCTGGCAGAGTCAATTGCCCCGTGGGACGGCCTACGAGTACGGCCTGCAGTTCATTGAGATCACCGCTGAGGATCAAAATGCGATCGCCGATTACGTGGAAAGAGGTGTGGTGACCCCTTCCTTCGGTGAGGAGGTCGCGATCGGTGATCAGGCCCCGACGCCGAACCGCCGAATGCTGGCAGGCTAAAAATTTCTGTGGTATCGTAGATCTCCCATGAAAAAAATCAAGTGGATTGTTGTGTTTTGTTTCGTTGGGCTTTTCATCTCGGAGGCTCAAGCGGTATGGGTCTGGACCCCTCAGACACGACGCTGGGTGAACCCCAAGTACGCGGCCAAGGATACGCCCAGGGCGCAAATGGAGTGGGCCTTGACCTTCTTCGAGGGGAGGGATTACGCCCGGGCATCGAAGGAGTTTGTCCGCCTGGTTCGATCCTATCCCCGATCCGAACTTGCGCCGGAGGCCCAGCATCTGGCCGGCGTTTCCTTTGAGCTTATGGGCCGGGCCGGTGCCGCCTTTACAGCCTACAAGCAGGTGTTGGAGATCTATCCCTTCAGCGCGCGATTCAAGGACAGCGTGGAGCGGGAGTTCAGCATTGCGGAGCAGTTCTTTTCGGGGAAGCGGCTGGAGCTACTGGGGCCCATCAAGATGCCGGCCCTGGACAAGGCGATCGAGATCTACCAGCACGTGGTGGATCACGCTCCCTATGGAGAGTACGCAGATAAGGCCCAGATGCGCTTGGGGGAATGTTACCTCCGGCAGTATCGATATGAGGAGGCCAACCGCGCCTTCCAGCGGGTGGTGGATGAGTACCCGAGCTCTCCCTTATTGGAACAGGCCAAATTCAAGGTCGCCTTCTGCGCCCGCCAGCTTTCCCTGAAGCCCAGCTACGACCAGTCCGCAACGGATGAGGCGATCGGCTGGCACGAAAAATTTATCGCAAGTCATCCCACCAGCGACCTGATGCCGCAGGCGCAGGAGAGCTTAAAGCAGCTTCGAACGATCAAGGCTGAGGGGCTGGCCAAGATCGCCCAGTTCTATGAGAAGCAGGGCAATCCGGCATCCGCTGCGGTTTATTATCGGGATATCATCAATCAGTATTCGGATACAACGCTGGCGCCGCAGGCGGTGGCGAAGATGAAGGAATTTGAGCAGAGGGGAATCGCAAAGGAATGACCCCTGTGAAAACTATGAAAATCTGGGCAGTAGCTTTGATTGCAGGTTTTTCTTTGTCCTCCTGCGGTTACACGGCAACTCGGATCCTACCCTCCTACTACCGGACGATTTATGTGGAGCCCTTCGTAAATGCCATCCCGATCACGCAGGAGTCCAGCGAGAGGGGATTCATCACCAACTACCCGGAGATCGAGGAGAGGACAACACAGGGGGTCATCAACCGGTTCCTTGTGGACGGAAACCTTCGGGTCATCAACAAGCCCGAAGAGGCCGATCTCAGGCTGAACGGCAAGCTGCTGGATTTCTATCGGCAGGCGACCCGCCGCAAGGACGACAACACCGTAGAAGAGTATCGGTTGAATCTCTCCGCCTCCATCACGTTGCGGGACAAACAGGGCAAACTTCTCTTGGAGGAACCGATGTTGGTGGGGGATACCACCTATTTCCTTTCGGGCCCCACGGTCAAATCGGAAACCGCGGCGGTGGATGATTTGATCACCGATTTCTCCCGACGGATCGTGGAGTGGATCATTGAGTATTGGTAACCCGGCGCTCGTTTTCTGCCTGGGCAGCGAACGGTGGCTGCGGGCGCAGGCGGTGGAGGAATTCAAGCGCCGTTGCATCGGCGCCGGTTTTGAAGAGACCGATTTTGTTCGCTTCACGGATCCCTCTCTAGAGCCGCATCAAATCCTGGAGGCTGCGCGGACCCCTCCCTTCGGATCTTCCCTCCGGTTGGTTGTCATCGACGGCATCGAAGAACTTGAACCGAAAGCGGTTCCATGGCTCGCGGGGTACCTCGTCCATCCCAATCCTCAATCCTGCGTGATGATCTGCGCGGACCACCCGGGTCGGTACCGGGATTTCATTTCCGCCGAGCTGCAGCGGTCGGGTCAGGTCCAGTTGGTGTGGTGCCTGCCGCTCAAGGGCTTGGAGCTGGAGAACTGGATTCGGCAGCGAGCCCAGCAGCGAGGCAAGCGCCTGGATGGGAAGGGGGTCTCCCTTCTGGTGACTCGGCTGGGGTCTGATCTTCAAGCGTTGGATCTGGCGGTGGAAGGCCTCAGTCTGCTGGTCGGGGATTCACCGGAGATGACCTCAGCGGATGTGGAGGCCTTGGTTGCCCCTTCTTTGCGGGAGACCGCCTTTGACATCTTGGATTTGGCGGCGGCTGGGCAGACGGGAAGGGCCCTGGAGGCGTTGCATCAGGCGCTTGCGCTGAACAGGCTTGCGCCCGAGCAGTTCTTAGGGGCCTTGGGCTGGTACTATCGAAAGCGCGGGAATTACCGTCTTCAACGCTGGCCCGCTTCCAGAGTTCTAGCCGCTCTAGAGGAACTGCTGGAGGCTGAAGTCCGCATCAAGCAGGGACATCCTGCACCGAGGCTGTTGGCCGATCAGATGCTTCTTCGACTCAGTTCGTCGGAAGGTTAGGTGCGATGCAGTTGGGCGAGACGACGCGCGAGTCGGGATTTCTTCCGTGAAGCGGTGTTTCGGTGGAGAATATCCCTTTTCGTAGCTTGGTCCAACTCTTTGGAGAGGAGTCGATAGAGCTGGCCGGCCTGGTCGGCTTGTCCCCCCTGAAGCGCACCTTGAAACTTGCGGGTCAAGGTCTTCAGATGGGTCTTCACGGCCAGATTCCGGAGCCGTCTATTGGTATCGGCTCGCATTCGCTTTGTTGCGGAACGAGTATTCGGCATGGGGCCTGAAGCTATCACAAATCGTCCTGAGCTGTCAATCCCGCCACCCGATCAGCAGCCTTCCCGAATCCTCCGCTCCGCCGGGATCATGGGGCTGTTGACCGCGGTCAGCCGCGTCCTAGGATTTGTGCGCGATTCCCTCATCGCGGCAGCGTACGGCACATCCATTACCGCGCAGGCCTTTATCGTCGCCTTCCGGATCCCCAACCTCCTGCGGGATCTGGCAGGGGAGGGAGCTGCCAACAGCGCCTTCGTCCCGGTCTTCAGCCGAACGCGCGCCCTCGAAGGGGAGGAATCCTGGGCTGCGCTGGCCCAGGCGGTTTGGTGCCAGGTGCTTGTCGGATTCGTGATCGTGTCTGTGATCGGGATCCTCTCGGCCCCGGGTCTTGTCTGCGTGGTGGCACCCGGCTTCCGCAGCGATCCCGCCTTGATGGCCCTCACGGTCCGGCTGACCCGCATCCTCTTTCCCTTTATCGGAATCATTGGAATCACCACCTTTTTCATGGGCCTGCTGAACAGCGTGCATCATTTCACGCTGCCGAGCCTTGGGCCGGTTTTTCTGAACATCTGCATGATCCTGGGGATGTACCTCTGGCGGCAGGATGCCTTGGGGCTGGCGTGGGGGGTGATTGCCGGAGGATTCGTGCAGATCGCCGTGCAGTGGCCGGCCCTTCGGCGGGCCGGGGTGAAACTGAGACTGCGCTTTCGTTCACACCCTGGAGTGGATCAGATCCGGCGGCTGCTCATTCCTCGCGTGATTGGCACCGGTGTTTATCAGCTGAGCCTGCTGGTCGATACGATCTTCGCCTCCTTCCAGGCGCTTGTTGGGCCGGGTGGGATTGCGGCCCTTTATTTCGCCAACCGCTTCCTGCAGCTGCCGATGGCGCTGTTTGGTATCTCCATGGCGCAGGCGGCGCTGCCGACGATGGCGCGGCAGGCGGCCGACGAGGATCTGCCGGCGGTTCGCAAGACATGCGCGCTGGCCCTTCGCTCCAGTCTTTTGATCGCCGTTCCCTCCAGCCTGGGGTTGATCTTTCTGGGGCATCCGATCATCCGCACCTTGCTGGAGCGTAACGCCTTCACTCCGCAGGCGACCGCGACCACCGTCTGGACGCTGCAGTGGTACGCGGTGGGCTTGGCCTCCATGTGCGCGGTCAAGGTGCTGGCCAACACCTTGTACGCCTTTCACGATACCTGGACGCCGATGCGCTCCGCAGCCATCGCCTTGATCGCCAACGTTCTCTTGAACTCGATCCTGGTCTGGCCGATGAGGCTGGCAGGATTGGCGCTGGCGACCTCCCTCAGCTCAACCGTCAACAGCGTGCAGCTCTATCGGGCCGTCTGCCGGCGGATCGGCCGCTTCGATGAAGGATTGCGCAGCTGGATGATCCGCGTGATCGTTGCCTCGATCGGGATGGGGGGGCTGGCGTGGGGGATCTGGATGATTGGATTCCGGATGATCAACCCTGCGCATCTTTTGGAGGTGGCTGCGCTCCTCTTGCTGGCGGTTCTCAGCGGGGTGACCAGCTTCTTGGGACTGGCGATTCTCCTGAAGGTGGAGGAGGCCCATCAGCTGGCCGGTTTCATGAAGGATCGCTTTCGGATCTTGATCTCTGGGGCCGATGACTTCCCGGGTTGAAGAAAGGCTCCGGCAGCTCCCCGACCGGCCGGGGGTTTACCTCTTCAAGGACCAGGAGGGGAAGGTGTTGTACGTGGGCAAGGCGGTCTCCCTGCGCAAGCGGGTCCTCTCCTACTTCCAACCCAGCCGGCCGCTCACGGCCAAACTGATGCAGCTGGTCGGGCAGACGGCCGATCTGGAATGGATCGGGACCGGTTCCGAGGCGGAGGCGCTGCTGTACGAATCCAGCATGATCAAAGAAAAGCAGCCCAAGTACAACGTTTCTCTCCGGGACGACAAGTCCTATCCGTATCTGAAGGTCACCATCGAGGAGGAGTTCCCGCGTCTCTTCATCGGCCGGGGCACCCACGAGACTGGAATCAAGGCAATCGGGCCGTTTGCCAATGCCGGATTGCTGAAGCAGGCATTCAACGCCATCCGTCGGATCATCCCATTCCGCACCTGTCGGACGATGCCGAAACGGGCCTGCCTGGATTTTCACCTGGGGCTCTGCCAGGCGCCGTGCGAGGGGAGGATCAGCCAGAGGGAATATCAGGAAAATCTCTCCAGGGTGTTTCGCCTGATGGAGGGAAGGAAGCAGGAAGTTTTGGAGGAGCTTCGGGTGAAGATGAAGGATGCGGCCGCGGAGCGCCGGTACGAGGAGGCGGCGAAGATGCGGGACCAGATTGCGGGACTGCAGCAACTTGCTACCCGCCCGCGGCGGTTGATCCCGGCGGAGGCGCTGGCTGATCTGCAGTCGGTGCTGCAGCTGCCCACCCTGCCGCGCCGGATCGAGGGATTCGACGTGTCGAACATTTTCGGGCGGGAGGCGGTCGGCTCGATGGTGACCTTTGTGGACGGCAAGCCCTTCAAGGACGGCTACCGGCGGTTCAAGATCAAGACCGTAGCCGGGATCGATGATTACGCGATGATGCGGGAGATCGTCCGCCGGCGATATGAGAAACCGGAGGGGCAGACCCTCCGGGGTCTGACCCCAACAGGGTTACCAGGCCTGGTGCTGATTGACGGGGGGAAGGGACACCTCAACGCCGCGCTGGAAGTGCTCAGAGATCTCAAACTTAACCTGCCGGCGGTGGGGATCGCCAAGGAATTCGAGCAATTGTTCCTGCCGGGCCGAACCGAGCCGATCGTGCTGCCGCCTCAGTCCAAGGCGCTGCAGCTCCTCCAGCGGGTCCGGGACGAGGCCCATCGCTTCGCCATCGGATACCACCGGCTCCTGCGCGGCAAGGATGCCCTCTCCTCCGCGCTGGACGAGATCCCCGGCATCGGCCCGAGGAAGAAGCAAGACCTGCTCCTGCGCTTTGGTTCCGTCGAGGCGATCCGCCGCGCCCCCATCGAGGAATTCACGCAGGTCCGCGGTATCTCGCAGACCTTGGCACGAAGAGTACTCCAGCACCTCAGCCGAAGCTAGGTAGCATATAGCATATTATATGTTATACTATAGTCTGATGGAGGAACGATCCTATGAGGAAAATACCCGCACTGACGGTCCGAAAGAAATTCGGGGCTATTCTGGATGAAGTGGCCAGGGGGAAGGAGCCGATTACCATTACGCGTGCCAACCAACCCCTGGTGGTCATGGAGCCTTATGCGGTCTATGAGGCTAGGACCAATGAGGGGGCGAGGCGCCGGCGACTCCTGGAGGTTTCGCATCGGATGGATGAATGGGCCAAGCGGAACGCGAAGCATTTAAAAGGGCCTAATGCCGTCACGTTGATCCGGAAATTGCGAGACAGCCGTTGATTGTTGCAGACGCGTCCGTGGTCCTGAAATGGATTCTCTTTGATGAAGAAGATCGCGATAAGGCTATAATCCTGCGCCAGCGCCACATCCTGGGTCAGGATCTTATCGCGGTCCCGGATCTTCTGCTTTACGAGGTGGCAAACGTTTTACCGCTCAAGCTGGACGACCTTCAACAGGTCCTTGAAGGATTGCAGGAAATTTGCGAGGTGGATCTGCATGTCCATGGTTTCGAGTTTCATGAACTTGCTCGAGTTGTGGAACTCGCCCGTCATTATCGAATCAGTGGTTACGACGCCTGTTATCTTGTACTCTCCCAAGCGCTGCGTTGCCCGTTTGTTACTGCCGACGAGAAACTCCTCGAACGACTCAAGGGAATCCCGCACGTCATGCACCTGACGCACGTAAAAAAGGCATAGGCATGCCAAAACAGCCTTCCCGGGAGTTGACTTGGCAGCGGGTTTATCGAGAATCGACGCCATTTCAGCGGAGGGTGTACGAAGCGATCCTCCGCATCCCGAAGGGGCAGGTGCGGACCTACGCGCAAGTGGCGCGAATGATCGGTAAACCGAAGGCCGCCCGTGCCGTCGGCCAGGCGCTCAGGCGCAACCGCTGGGCGCCGGAAATTCCGTGCCACCGCGTGATCTCCTCCGACGGTAAGCTCGGCGGTTACTCCGGCCTCGGCGGCCCGACCGCCAAGCGCCGTCTCCTCCGCCAGGAAGGATACATCAATTATATCTAATATGATATAATTGTTGTATGACGCTGGTCGGTTTAGCCCATTGGAGGATTCAGCGCCGGATGAGCCAAGCGGTTCTCGCGGACAAGTCCGGTTTGACCCAGGCAGGGA
>JAHFFF010000145.1 GCA_023248095.1 Candidatus Omnitrophota bacterium
TCTCTTTTTTATCGATGGCCAGGTTGATCGCCTGCCGCACATTCCGGTCTTGGAACTTCGGGTCGTGAAGGTTGTAGCCCAAATAGGTGTAGCCGAAAGAGGGAGTTTGAAACTTGTTGAAATTGCTGGTGAAGCGGGGCGTGCCGGTCATCCGGGCAAACTGTAATGGTGTTAAGCCAGTCCGGTCCACTCCTTGCGCTTGGAGTTCCAGGAATATGGTGGCTTCATCCGGAATGATCCGGCAGATGATCCAGGAAATGTAGGGATTTCCCTCGAAGTAGTCGGGGTTTGCCTTCAATTCAATCCGGTCACCCCGGATCCATCGATGGAACCGATAAGGTCCGGTTCCGATCGGATTTTGCCGGAAGGGGGTGGCGGTCAGGTCCTGGCCGGCGAGCAAATGTTTTGGGAGGATCCCCATCCCCCAGGAGCTTAGGGCCGGGGCGAACGGTTCTTTGTAGAGCACCCGCACCGTGGAGTCATCCAGCACATCCAGGGATTGGATCCGTTCGAAGTCTCCGCTGTAGGGAGTGGGCACCTTGGGGTCCACCAGCTGCTCATAGGTGAATCGGACGTCCTCCGCGGTAAAGGGGACTCCGTCGTGCCAGCGGACCCCTTTGCGCAGAAAGAAAAGGATCTCTTTGCCGCCGTCCCGAATCTCCCAGCGCTCGGCAAGGTCTCCCACCAATTGCATGTCCCGATCGTATTTGACCAAGCCGTTGAAGAGCAGGCCGCAGACGTCCGCGGAGGCGCTGTCCGATGCGAGTATGGGAACGAGGGTGCTGGGTTCGCCGATGGAGGCTGTGACCAGGGCATCCCCGATTGTTGGGACCGAGGTCTCATCGATGAGATCGGCTTGTGAGAAGGAAGAGAAAAAACTCAGGAGGAGGAAAACGACAGTAAAGCTGAGTCTTACATCCTTATGGCTTCTTGGAGCCATCCGAAGAGGGCGTCGTGGCGGGTGCCGAGTTTTCTGATTGCTTGGGTTGCTCTGCTGGCGCAGGCTGGCTCGTTGGAGAGCTTTTGGGAACGCGCACTCCTTCCATGAGGGAGTGCCCCTGCTGTGCCGAGAGAATGGCCAGGCCCAGGGAGGTCAGCATGAAGACAATGGCGGAAATGGTCGTTGCCCGGGTGAGGAAGGCCGCGCCGCGCGTTCCCAAGACAGACTGCGCCGTGCCGCCAAAGGCATCCGCCATACCGCCGCCCCGGCCGGCCTGCAGAAGGATCACGGCGATCAGGACGAAGCAGACGATGATGTGAACAGTTAAGATGAGGCCGTAGAGCATGGGGTCTCCTTTGCTTGTGCGGTGGATGCAATGATGGAAAGAAAGGCCGCCGGTTCCAGGCTTGCCCCGCCGACCAGGGCGCCGTCCACGTCCGGCTGCGCCATCAGATCCGCGGTATTCTCCGGTTTGACCGATCCGCCGTACTGGATCCGAATCGAATCTGCCTGGGCGGTTCCGAACCGGCCCGCCAACCAACGCCGGATCTGGGAATGTACCTCTTGCGCTTGAGCGGCGGTGGCGTTCTGGCCCGTTCCGATCGCCCAAACCGGTTCGTAAGCGATCACCATCTGGGCTGCCGCCCGGGCCGATTCCACTCCTTCCAAAGCTGCCTGGAGTTGTGCCTGGATGACGGCCCAAGTCTTTCCCTGCTGGCGTTGTTCAAGGGTTTCTCCCACGCAGAGGATTCCGGTCAATCCATGGTCCAGCACGGCACGGAGCCGCTTGCGGACGGAGGCGTCGGTTTCACCGAAAAGCTGTCGCCGTTCGGAATGACCCACGATGCAGTAACGGCACCCCAGATCCTTGAGCATCGGTGCGGAGATCTCTCCCGTGTAGGCCCCCTTTGGTTCCCAGTGCGCGTTTTGCGCTCCGAGTAGGACAGCCTTTCCCTTGAGGAGATCGCCAACTTTTCCCAGTATGGTGTGAGGAGGGCATAGGACCACTTCCACCTGCGAGTTCTGCGGCAATGAGGTAAGGATCTGATGGGTGATCGCAGCGGCTTGCTCCTGAGTGCCGTTCATCTTCCAGTTGCCGGCAACGATGGGCCGTCGTTTCATCCAGGTCACCTCTTTGCGAGGGCCACGACCCCCGGCAGTTCCCTGCCCTCGAGAAATTCCAGGCTGGCTCCGCCTCCGGTGGAAACATGCGTCATGCGATCGGCCAATCCAAACTTGGTTACGGCTGCAGTGGTGTCTCCCCCACCGACGACACTGACTGCCCCGCAGTTTGCCACCGCCTCCGCGACAGCCCGGGTTCCTTTTGAGAAGGGTTCCATCTCGAAGATTCCCAAAGGCCCGTTCCAAAGAATTGTGCGTGCACCCTGCAGGGCTTTGGCAAACGCCTCCCGGGTCTTGGGTCCGATGTCCACCCCCTCCCAGCCATCCGGAACACCCGGCCGGTCGGTGATTTTCACCTGGGCATCCGGAGCCACCTTATCGGCAATGACGTGATCGAGCGGGAGGAGGAGCGGAATCCCCCGCTGCTGAGTTTTGGCCACGACCTGGCGCGCCGTGCTCAGGTGGTCCTTTTCAACCGGAGAGTTCCCCACCCCGATTCCTTGAGCGACGAAGAAGGTGTACTGCATCCCCCCCCCGATCAGGATTCCGTTTACCTTATCAATCAGGTTGTCGATCAGCTTGATCTTGTCCGACACCTTGGCCCCGCCGAGTATCAGCCAGTAAGGACGCTGAGGGTTATGAAGCACCTTTCCCAGCGCCTCCAGCTCTGATTGAAGGAGGAAGCCGGCCGCGGCGGGTAAAAATTCCGCTACCCCAGCAGTGGAGGCATGGGCGCGATGGGCGGTTCCGAAGGCGTCGTTGATGTAGAGGTCCCCCAACCGGGCTAAGGCCTTTGAAAATTGGGGATCGTTCTTTTCCTCTTCAGGATGGAACCGGAGATTTTCCAACAGCAGGATTTGACCCGGCTGCAGGCGAGCGGCTTGGGCCTCCACCTCGGGTCCCACGCAGTCCGTCGCCGTCTGAACCGGAAGCCCGAGGATCCGGCTGAGGGCCTCTCCGACCGGTTTCATCCGGAGATTTTCCACCACCTTCCCATCCGGCCGGCCGAGGTGGCTCATCAGGATCAGCTTAGCCTTCTTCTCCAGCGCATAGCGAAGGGTCGGCAGAGAGGCGGTGATCCGTGTGGTGTCGGTGACCTTGCCTTCCTTGAGTGGGACGTTGAAGTCAACCCGGATGAGAAGGCGCTTTCCTTCCAGATCCAACTGGCGGATGGTCCGGAAGGGTGGCGTTTCCACTTCAGATGGGTTCATCGACTCGACAAGGCCGGTTGCTGGGATTGCATCCGGTTGGCAACGAACTCGATCAGATCGACCACCCGGTTGGAGTAACCCCACTCATTGTCGTACCAGCCGAAGACCTTAACAATGGTGCCGTCGGTGACCTTGGTCAAGGGGGCATCGAAGATGCAGGATTTCGGGTTCCCGTTGAAATCCCTGGAGACCAGCGGTTCCTCCGAATATTGCAGGTACTTGCCCAGCGGTCCGGCCGCTGCCTTGCGGAAGGCCTCGTTGATTGCCTCCGCGGTGGCGGGTTTGGAAACCTCGCAGGTTAAGTCCACCAAGGAGACATTGGGTGTGGGCACGCGGATCGCCAACCCGTCCATCTTCCCCTTCAATTCCGGAATCACCGATCCGATCGCCTTCGCGGCACCGGTGCTTGTCGGTATCATCGATTGAGCTGCGGCCCGCGCCCGGCGCAGATCCTTGTGCGGCAGGTCCAGGATGCGCTGGTCGTTGGTGTAGGAATGGATGGTGGTCATGAGCCCCTTGATCAGCCCGAAACTCTCCAGCAGGACTTTTGCCATGGGGGCGAGACAATTTGTGGTGCAGGAGGCGTTGGAGATGATGTTGTGCTTGGCGGGGTCGTACATCTTGTCGTTGACCCCGAGCACGATCGTCACATCCTCGTTCTTCGCGGGAGCGGAGATGATCACCTTGCGGGCCCCGGCGGTCAAATGTCCCTGGGCCTTTTCACGGTCGGTAAAGAGGCCGGTTGATTCCACGGCGATCTCCACGCCGAGGTCCTTCCAGGGGATTTCGGCCGGAGACTTGAAGCTGATGATCTTGAGCTTTTTGCCGGCGACGACCAGGTCCTCCCCGGACACCTTGACCTCCTCCGGGAAGATGCCGAAGTTGGAGTCGTACTTTAAAAGATGCGCCAGCGTTTGTGCGCCGACGGGCAGGTCATTGACGGCAACGAACTCTATCCCAGGGTGGTTCCATCCCGCCCTGTACACCAATCGGCCGATCCGGCCAAAACCGTTGATTCCGACGCGCACCATGGATGTCTCTCCTTATTAGAGTGGGAATGCCAGAGGTAAGCTGTTAATATACCGCGGACGCGGCTGCCCTTCAAGCTTGTTTGAAGGTGTCGCCGGCCCTCAGTGAATGTCCCCTCAGAAAATCGGCTGCCTGCATGGCCTTTCCTCCCGCCGGCTGCAGGAGATCGATCCGCAGTTGTCCCTGCCCGGTTTGCACCCAGAGGCCATGATCAGGGGAGGTCTCGACGATTGTGCCGGAAATGGGTGCGGAAGGATGGCGGCGATTCGGATCG
>JAHFFF010000146.1 GCA_023248095.1 Candidatus Omnitrophota bacterium
TCTTTCAGCGGGATGGGACAACTCTTCTATGCGAGATTCCGATCAGCATGACGCAAGCCGCGTTGGGATGGGAGCTTAAGGTTCCAACGTTGAGTGAACCGGTGATGATGAAGATACCGCCCGGTACCCAGCCCGGGCAACTCTTCCGTCTTCGGGGCAAGGGATTGCCTCATCTGGGCGGAGGGGGACGAGGGGATGAGATGGTGCGGGTTCTGGTAGAGATACCGGCCCGGTTGAGTACCTCCCAGAAGCGACTCCTTGAACAATTTGGCCAAGAAGGCGATAATGGTTCCTTTCCGGCAGTTCAACAGTTCTGGGAACAAGCTAAACGCTGGATGAATAGGACATAAGATGCCAACTTACGAATACGAATGTAATGCCTGTGGGAATCGCTTCGAGCGCCTTCAGTCGATCACGGCTAAGCCGCATTCCAGTTGTCCAGACTGCGGGCGTTCGGCCAAGCGGTTGATCTCTTCCGGAGCAGGCCTGCTCTTCAAAGGGAAAGGCTTTTACATCACGGACTACCGCTCCTCGAGCTACAAGAAACAGGCCGCGAAGGAATCGGGTTCCTGTTCCGGGGAACCGAAGTCCTGCTCCGGGCCCTGTAAGGCGTGACCCTCGAGCCGTTCAAGGGATTACGTTACAATCCAAAGAAGGCGGGTCCTTTGTCCCGGGTTGTGACCCCTCCTTACGACATCATCTCTCCTGAGCAGCAGCAGGCCTATTATCGGTCTCACCCGCATAACTTCATCCGGGTTGTTCTGGGTAAGGAATATGCCGGAGATAAAAGGGGCAGGGACCGCTACTCCCGAGCCCGAAACACCCTGCAACAATGGATTGAGGCTGGAATTTTACGGCCCGATCCGGAGCCGAGTTTCTATCCCTACGAGCAGGAATACAGGCTGGAGGGCCGGAGGCATCGCAGGGT
The DNA here is from genome assembly GCA_023248095.1 of Candidatus Omnitrophota bacterium. Taxonomy (GTDB): domain Bacteria; phylum Omnitrophota; class Gorgyraeia; order 1-14-0-20-64-10; family 1-14-0-20-64-10; genus JAHFFF01. The sequence goes on from JAHFFF010000146.1 coordinate 929, forward strand.
CGGGGTGATTGCCTTAGTCCGCCTGGACTCGCCGAAGATTTATCGCCATGAAGAGACCCGCCTGCAGCCCAAGCTGGACCGAATGCGCTTGATGGGAGCCTTGGGGATTTCCTCCAGCCCGATCTTTGGTCTCATTCCCGATACGGATGGGGAGTACCGCCGTTTGATCACCACGTGGTGCAAAGGGCATCGCCCGGTTGCTGCCGTAAAGATGGCGGGAGTTCTCCACCGCCTGTGGCGAGTGAGTGACCCCAAATGGGTGGCCGGGGTAAAACGCATGCTGCGGAACAGGGAGCTGGTGATTGCGGATGGCCATCATCGTTTTGAGGCCGCGTTGGCGTACCGGGATGCTGAGCGCGCAAAGAATCCCCGCTCCACCGGCCCGGCACCCTACGACTACGCGATGTTTTTTCTGGCCGGCGTGGGCGATGAAGAGCCTGGCTTGCTGCCCACCCACCGGGTCCTTCGGGGGGTTCTCCCCGTCCGCTTAGCGGAATTTCAAGAACGGGTGGGCGGTAACGGATCTGCTCAGGTGGTGGAGAAGGATCTCGACCATATCCCGGGGCAGTTAAAGAGGTGGCGTGAGAAGGGCCAGATCGGGATTGGGTTTTACACCGGGCCCACCCAAGGTTTTCTTATCCGGAAGCGGGGGGTTTCCTCTCACAGGATGGATGTGGAGTGGCTGCATCACGAGCTCCTCCCGAAATGGTTTGGTGAGCAGGCGGAGGTTTCCTACACCCAGGATGCCCAAGAGGGGCTGAGGTTGCTGAGCAAAGGCCAGGCTCAAGCCTTTTGCATGATGCAGCCGCTCCACCTGGAGGAGGTCTTTCGGCGAGCCCGTTCCTCCACCCGGATGCCCAGGAAAACCACCTACTTTTACCCGAAGCCCCTGTCGGGATTGGTAGAATACAAATTCCAACTCCCTTAAAAGATGCCTATCTTCGGAAGACCTAAGTACACAACCGTTCGAGTCAAGAAGCGGGAAATCCCAGAGGGGCTTTGGACGAAGTGCGAGGATTGCGGCCAGATTGTCTACAATAAGGCCTTGGAGGAAAACCTCAAGGTCTGCCCAAATTGCCAGTACCACTTGACCTTGACTGCGCAGGAGCGGGTCCATCTGCTGATCGACAACGGCACCTTCCAGGAATTCGACAGCGGGCTCCGTTCGGTCGATCCGCTCAAGTTCAAGGGGCCGAAGACCTACGTGGAGAAGATCCAGCTGGACCAGGCGGCGACTGGGCTTCACGAGGCTGCGGTGGAGGGAGAAGGAAAGCTCGAGGGGAAGCGGATCGTTTTTGTCGTCACCGATTCCCGATTTATCATGGGGTCTATGGGCTCGGTGGTGGGGGAGAAGATCACCCGGGCGATTGAACGGTCCATCCACGGGCGAGTGCCCTTGGTGATCGTCTCCGGTTCGGGAGGCGGGGCACGGATGTACGAGGGGATGTTCTCTCTCATGCAGATGTCCAAGACCTCGGTGGCCCTGGCGGCGCATCATGAAGCGGGGTTGCCCTTCATCTCCGTTCTGACCGACCCGACCATGGCGGGGGTGATGGCCAGTTATGCCAGCCTGGGGGATATCATCCTTGCGGAGCCGCGGGCACTCCTCGGCTTCACCGGGCCTCGGGTGATCGAGCAGACCATCCGACAGCGCCTGCCCGAGGGATTTCAGCGGTCGGAATTCCTGCTTGAGCATGGGTTGATCGACATGGTGGTGCATCGCAAGCAGCTCAAATCCACTTTGGCGATGCTGATGGAATACCTGCAAGCGGTATAATACGAATCCATGGCGCAAGTTCGAATTGAAGAGGTCTCCAAGGTGTACGAGCCCGGAGGGGTCAAGGCGGTCGACCGGATCAGCCTGGACGTGGAATCCAAAGAGTTCGTCGTCCTGGTGGGCCCATCCGGCTGCGGGAAATCTACCACCCTGCGGATGATCGCCGGCCTGGAAGAGGTGACTTCGGGCAAGATCTACATCGGCGACCGACTGGTTAACAACGTGCCCGCCAAAGACCGGGACATCGCGATGGTTTTCCAAAGCTACGCCCTTTACCCGCACATGACGGTTTTCGAGAACATGGCCTTTGGCCTCTCCCTGCGAGGTTACCCAAAGTGGGAAATCGGAAACCGGGTCAAGGAGGCAGCGGAAATCCTTGGGATCTCGAAATTGCTCAACCGAAAACCCCGGGAACTTTCAGGTGGCGAGCGGCAGCGGGTGGCCTTGGGCCGGGCGATCGTCCGTAAGCCTCTGGCCTTTCTGTTCGATGAGCCTCTGTCGAATTTGGATGCCAAGCTCCGCGGCCAGATGCGGACGGAGCTGAACAAGCTGCACCTGCGGCTTCAATCCACGATGGTCTACGTCACGCACGACCAGATGGAGGCGATGACGCTGGGCAATCGAATCGCCGTGATGAATCAGGGGGTGATCCAGCAGGTCGCGGACCCGGCGACCCTTTATGCCAAACCGGTCAACCGAATGGTGGCCAGCTTCATCGGATCTCCTCCGATGAATTTCATGGAGGGCAAGATCCTTCGCCGCAACGGTCGCGCCTTTTTTGAGGACGGCCCCTGCCGGGTGAAGGTGCCCGATGAGATCGTTAAGAAGATGACTGCGTATGAGGGCAAGAAGGTTGTCTTTGGGATTCGACCGGAGGATATTTACGACAAGCTCTTCGTTCAATACGCCCCGCCGGAAAATACGGTCACGGCAACGGTGGAGGTTGTCGAGCCGATCGGCTCGGAGGTCTACCTGCATCTGTTGCTTGGTGTGCATCCCATCACCGCGCGGGTCGGCGGGCATGAGCGGCCCAGGGCGGGGCAGGACATGGACATCGTGTTTGATATGACGAAGGTTCATTTCTTTGATCCCGATACGGAGGAGGCCGTCGTTTAGACAGTATTCGGGTGGATTGATCGCTTGCGGGGTTCTCCTCACGGTCCTCCTCATTGCCTCCGCCCCCTTTGGAACTGCCTCTCCCTTATTCCCGTATCCTGCACTCTTCCTTGCGGCACATGCTCCCTTTCTGCTGATCCTGTGGTCGTTTGGATGGTGCGGTCCGCTCTGGGGGCTGGGGACGACGGCCTGGGCGGTTCTGTTCATCGGCATGGTTGGCTTGAGCTCCCGCGAGGCCGCCCTGCTTTGGTTGCCTGCGGGCTTTGTTCTTTTCGCGATCGGGGTGCATCGTCAGAACCAGCGCTGGCAGGGGGCAATCCGTGAGGGGACCGTGCGGGTCGATCGGCTCTCGGAGCGATTGAATACGCTGACGGAGGAGCTCAAGAAGCTCCAGGAGACCGAGTCCGCGATTCACAAAAGACTGAGGCGATACCAGCAGCTCCGCCAGGTGGCAAACGCCTTCAACCTGAGCTTGCCCCTTGAGGATCTAATGGACTGCATCGTGCGGGCCAGCGGAGATCTCATCCATGCGGCGGACCATGTCCTGCTTTATCTGGTCGACCCGGGGTCTCTTCATCTGGAGCTCAAGAAGGTTTGGCGCCGTAGCGGATCGGTCACCATCAAGGCCAAGCGGGGGGATGCCTTCGATGAGTGGGTCCTGCGCCAAGGGCAGCCGTTACTGGTGGAGGAGACGGCGCATGACTTTCGGTTCCCTCAGATGAC
>JAHFFF010000147.1 GCA_023248095.1 Candidatus Omnitrophota bacterium
GGCGTGCCCAAGAGCTGACCGACTCCTTCATGAAATCGGGGGATTCCAAGAATATAGGGATGACTCCGGAGCAGGTATTGCCGGAGGCTCAGAACTTCATTGCTCAGTGGAAAGGGCCGTCTGCCAAAATCCGCTCCGTGGATTTCATCAAGCATATGAGGGAGTTGAAGAGGAGACAGGGAGAGCAGGCCAGGGCCGCTGCCGAGCAAGCCGCCAAGGCGGCTGCCGAGAAGGCTGAGCGGGAACGCCGGCGGTTGGCTGATGAGGCTAAGGCAGCTGGGGAGAGGGCCGAGCGGGAGAAGCGCCAGCGGTTAGCTGATGAGGCTAAAGCAGCTGCGGAGAAGGCCGAGCAGGCGGAGCGTCAGCGGTCGGCTGATGAGGCCAAGGCCGCTGCGGAGAAAGCCGAGCAGGCGGAGGCGGAACGTCGCCGGCAGGAAGAGGAAAAGAAGCTTCAAGAGGATGCAGCGAAACGTCGCCAGGAAGAAGAGTTGGCACGACGTCGGCAACAACTTGAGAGGGCAAAATCTCCGGTGCCGCAATTGGGGCAGAAGAAACCCCGTGCGGCGGCCATCGGAGCAGATGCAACCGTTTCTTCACCGCCATCCGGGGAGCCGCCGCCGCTGGAGGAGCCGCCGCTGCTGCAATCACCCACTTCAACGGCGCCGGTGCCGACTCCTCCTGTTCAGTCAGCAGAACCGGAAATCGCCAGGATTGAAAAGCGGCTGATGACCAACCTGGCGAGTCCTGAGGCAGATCTTCAGCAATTGGTGGAGGAGCTGGATAAGGCGAATGGAATTCCGGAGGAATCGCTGGATCCGGAATTGACGGGGCGGCGCGCCGGAATCCGGATGAGTCTTGCCGGGGCCCTCTCCGGAAGAATTTTCGCCCTGGTGGACCAGACGCTGGTGGAGGCGGCGGGCCTGCCGTTGGATCAAGGCAAGGAGAGTATCGACCGGCTCCTTAAGCAGGTGCAGGCAGCTTCCAAGGTTTTGGAAGGATTAGTGGTGTTTCAAGAGCCGGTGCAGCGCCAGCTTGCCGTAGTGGAAGGAACACGCAGGGCCTTGGAACAGATGAGCCCTCTGGCCGAAGGAGACGCCGTTGCCGTTCGTCAAGCTCTCCGCGATTCCGCGGGGATTCCGGAGAATGAGATACATGCTGTCTGGCAGCGGCAGTTCCTGGAGGCTCGCAAGAGTGCAGCCGAACGCCTGGCGCTGGGTGTCGCTCAGCATACCGAGCAGGTCGCGGACCCATTGGTCAACTCGGAAAAACTGGAAACGAACGAAGGAAAAGAGCTTCTTGCGGGGGTTACCATCTGGATCAACGACGCCGGCGCCTTCATGGATGCCCTGCAGATAACCGGCGAGATGCGGGATAGATTGAAGGCGGCTGAGGAAGGAGTGCGGGAGTTAAGCCGGATTGCCCAATTGAAATCGAACGACTTCCAGATGGTGGAACAAGGGCTGCGGGATTCCGAAAGCCCGCTCAAGACGCTTCAGCCTGAATGGGCGGAGCGCCTCCGAAAAGGAATAGGGCCGGTGACGGTGGTCTATGCGGAGACCCTTGTGGTGACGGACAGGAAGAGTGAAGAGGCGGCCCTTCAAGCCATCGAAGGGGGTATCGATCTCCTCAAGAGATTGGGGCATTCCTCATCTGATCTTGAGAAGGAACGCACCCGTTTACAGGGAGTGGTTGACCGGAAGAGGAAGGAGGCCACGACGGCGGCGCGGGAAGCCCAGCGGAAAATGTGGCAGAGGATCCTTGCCCAACCGGTCCAGTACGGTCCTCAGGAAATCGCTGCCGCGATCGTCCAGCAGGATAGCCTGATGGATCTAGTCAGAAGCGATATGGCAGGTGGTGTGATCACTTCCGGGTTCTTGCGCGCGATAGCCGAAAACCCATCCTCGGTAACCCCTTCCCAGAAAAAGAGGGTCGCTAAGCAGGTAGATCACCGGTTGGAATCTGAGGAGGCGAAGACCAGCGCAGGCCTGACGCCGCTTTATCAAGCGATCCAGGTTTTGATCCAGAAGCTTCCAGAGAGAGACGCCGCGGGGCTGGAGGAATCACGGGCAGAGGAGGTGAGAAGGAAGATCCTCGGTTCGCCGGAAGACGCCGAGGGGCCGCCGGGGGTGGGCTTTTTCCTCCGGGGTGGGAACCCCTCCTCTTGGAAGATTCCATTGGAGAACAGGATAGACGGGCATCGTCCGCCGGCGCAGCATTTGTTCAATTGGATGCAGGATAAGATCGGCCTTCATGTACACTTTTATTCCCAGCGTCAATTCCAGAATGGGATGATCTTTCCTCTGGTGTTCGATGAGGGCGGAAACATTGTGGATTTGGAAGATCCATGGGTTGAGGCTCATCCATATCCAGCGCAGGAGTACTCGGAGTTTGTCCCGATCAGCGAATGGGCCGGTTCAGAGGGACTGCCATCACAGTTCAGGGAAAGATTGGACGAGCTCAAGGGAGGAGCGATGGCACTCGTTCGAGAACATCAGCCTGAATTTGTGAAGGGGGCGGCGAGACTCAGAGAAAAAGCTGGGCCTTTGGTTTTGGCGCGGTCGGTCACGCCCGGGGAGGCGGGATTGTTCATCTTGCGCTTGAGAAGGAGTCTGCCGCCTGGGGCGCCTTACTTCTTGGATCCCCGAGGGATCGTGTACCAGCGCTTGGACCGGCCGGCGGTTCCGGGAGAGGCAGGCTCCAGCAATTTGGCGGATTTGTTGAAATTGGCTAAGGAGGTGAAGGAAGGGTACACCGGGAACGATCCATGGCCGTTCTTTAAGGCGCTTATTCGCGAACATCTCCCTTCCGTGAATGATGCGGTGGCTGTTCGGCCGGCTCCTGATGGAAGAGGGATGCGGGCAGTCGTTTTGGTGCAGGGGGATCGTTCGACGCAATGGACAGGAATCCTCTTTCGTCTCGATCCTCATCCGGTTGGATCAGGAGGAATGATCTATCTGACGCCGGTCATTGATGGAGTGGGCGGCGAGACAGGAAGGATCTTTTATCGTTCCCCGGTCAGCAGCTTTGAGTTGGAGCGCTCAGTGATTCAACTGGCCGGAGATCTCCGGAAGCAAATTCAGTTACGGCCCCAGGCGACTGCTCCGAACCAGGCCCACGCCGAGGCGATTTTGGATTCAGTCCTTTTGAAGGAGAGGATCCATGCCTCCGAGGTCCAGACGAAAGGAAACGTGGTCTTCTTCCTGAACTCGGAGCTGTTCGATTCCTCAGGTTTGGCTGTTTTGAATAGCGATACGATGGCCGGATTGTCGCTTAAGCTTGGGGAAACCCTACGCTGGCCGGAACTGAACAGCATGAGCCTCCAGGTGGAGGTGGTGTCGGAAGGGAATCGGGCCCTCTACCGAAGCCAATATGCAGGATGGAACATCATCGAGGTGAATAGGAAGGAGGGAAGTGATGCTCGGCCACTGCCACCGGCGGCGATTCCCCGCATCGTGGCCGAGGCTTTTGCGGCCGGCCAGTCAATCTTTGAAGTGGTGGTGACCCCCTACCTGGACCTCGGCCGGATGACGCTGGACCAGGTGACGCAGGACCTGGAGTCCTACCTCTTTGCGTGACCTGCTGCACTCCCTTCATGCTACAATAACGTGCTTTACTCCAGCTATTCGATCATTAGGTTTTCCGCGCTCGTAGCTCAGCCCGGATAGAGCACTAGCCTCCGGAGCTAGGTGTCGCGCGTTCAAATCGCGCCGAGCGCGCTGAATACAAGCGCGCCCTATGGTTGTCGGTCTGCTTCACCTGCATCTGCGGATTCCGGAGAATCACTCCCTGAAGGGAAAGCGGCAGGTCCTGCTGGGGTTGAAGACCCGGATCCGCCAGCGGTTCAACGTCTCCGTTTCGGAGACGGAGAGCCAAGATAAGTGGCAGGTGGCCACGCTCAGCGTGGCCTGCGTGGGGACGGACCAGACCCACGTGAACCGCTGTTTGAATCAGGTGGCGGACCTTGCCGGGCAGGACCGGGAAGCGGAGTTGACCGACGTCCAGATGGAATTTTTCTAGGAGTCTGAGATGGCTATGGAGAGAGTGAGCAAGGTCGCCGAGGCGATCAAAGAGGAGGTGGCGAAGATCCTGCAGAGGGAACTGAAGGATCCGCGGATCGGGTTTGTCACCGTCACCCAAGTGAGGATGACGCCGGATCTCCAGCGTGCCACCATCTACTTCAGTCTGCTGGAAGGTCATGGCAGCCAGGCTGATACGGAGGCTGGATTGAAGAGCGCCCAGGGATTCATCCGGCGGCTGCTGGGAGAGCGCCTGCGCTTGCGGGTGACCCCGGAGATTCTCTTCCGTCTCGACCCCTCGGTGGCGGAGACCATCCGGATCTCCAAACTTTTGAGCGGTTTGAAAAAGGCGGAATGAAAATGCGCACCCCATCACAACAGCGGCAGATCAAAGCGGTCATGGAAACGATTCGAAAGCACCGCCGGTTCACGGTCAGCGCCCACATCAACCCGGAGGGGGATGCGCTGGGGTCCGCCTTGGCGCTGGCGGCCTTGATCAAGAGA